>NZ_JBFTMK010000217.1:0-7632 GCF_056396965.1 Pseudomonas sp. 05N434 | reverse complement strand
CGCCAGAGCCACCAAGCAAGCGCTTGGCTTGTGAAATCCGATTTTTCAGCCATCCTTGCCGTGCCGACATGTGTCGGACTGGCGAAAGGACTGTTCCAGGGTGGCCGGCAGCGCAAATCACACTTTAGAGGGATCAAGCACTACTACCTGCTGGCTATAGTCCGCTCAAGGATTTTTAAGAACGGAGCTCACGCAATAAACGGGGCGATGCAACTTTGGAGTGACTTCGGACCGCTTGGCTTCCGGTTACCCACAGCGTTTTTAAAAGTACTAAGCCATAACAATAATGCACATGGAGTAGCGTCGATGACATCAGTAAACCAGTTCTGGCGCCGGGCGAAACTGCCCCTGGCGGTCAGTCTTGCCTCTTCGCTCGCCGGGCCCGCATTCGGCGTCAGTTTCAACGTTGGTGAAATCGAAGGTCAATTCGACTCATCCCTGTCGATCGGAGCCAGTTGGTCTACTCAGAGTCCCAACAAAAACCTGATCGGCGTCAATAACGGGGGCCATGGCCTGTCCCAGACGTCCGATGACGGTCACGCCAACTTCAAGAGTGGCGAAACCTTCTCGAAGATCTTCAAGGGTATTCATGACCTTGAATTGAAATACGGCGACACCGGTGTCTTCGTCCGAGGCAAATACTGGTACGACTTCGAACTCAAGGATGAAAGCCGCGAATTCAAGGACATCAGCGACAGCAACCGCAAGGAAGGCGCCAAATCCTCCGGCGGCGAGCTCCTCGACGCCTTCGTCTACCACAACTACTCCATTGCCGATCAGCCGGGTTCCGTGCGTCTGGGCAAGCAGGTTGTGAGCTGGGGTGAAAGTACTTTCATCGGCGGCGGCATCAACTCGATCAACCCGATCGACGTCTCCGCGTTTCGTCGTCCCGGCGCCGAGGTCAAGGAAGGTCTGATCCCGGTCAACATGTTCTACGTGTCCCAGAGCCTCACCGACACTCTGTCGGCCGAAGCCTTTTATCAACTGGAATGGGACCAGACCGTCGTCGATAACTGCGGCACCTTTTTCTCCCAGCCCGACATCATTGCCGACGGTTGCGACAACAACCTGCGCGTGCTGAACAAGCGTTCGACCATTCCGGGCGCCGCCTTGCCCGCATTGGCCAGGCTGGGCGTCGACGTTAACGACGAAGGTGTACTGGTGCGTCGTGGCCCTGATCGCGATGCACGGGACAGCGGCCAATGGGGCGCGTCCCTCAAATACATGTTCGAGCCGCTGGACACCGAGTTCGGTGCCTACTTCATGAACTACCACAGCCGTGCGCCGATCTTCAGCGCTACGGGGGCTCCAGCATCGGCCTATGCGCAGGCAGCGGCCTTGCCGGGGGCGCTTCGGGCTCTGGCGCCGTTGGTGGTCGCGGGTAACTCGAACTACTTCGTCGAGTACCCGGAAGACATCCGCCTCTACGGCTTGAGCTTCTCCACCACCTTGCCTACCGGCACGGCGTGGAGCGGTGAGCTCAGCTATCGTCCGAACGCGCCGGTGCAGCTCAACTCCACCGACATTCTGTTCGCCGGCGTGCGTCCATTGGGCGGCACCCTGACCAATGCTTCGCTGCTTAACGGTGTGCCGGGTCAGGACTTGCACGGCTATCGCCGCAAGGAAATCACCCAGTTCCAGACCACCCTGACGCACTTCTTCGATCAGGTCATGGGCGCCAGCCGCCTGACCCTGGTGGGCGAAGTGGGCGTGACCCACGTCGGAGGCCTGGAAAGTACCTCTGACGTCCGTTATGGTCGTGACCCGGTCTACGGGCCTGGCGAACTGCCGTCCACCGGTGGCCTCGATACCTGCTCGGCGATCCTCAACACCAGCACCATCAATGGTGCCGGCGCGGGTGCCGCTACCAACAACCGCAGCCGCAATTGCAACAACGACGGCTTCACTACGGCTACTTCGTGGGGTTATCGCGCCCGGGCCATTTGGGAATACCCCGACGTATTCGCCGGTGTGAACCTCAAGCCGAACGTGGCCTGGTCCCACGACGTGAGCGGTTACTCGCCAGGCCCTGGCGGCAACTTCGAGGAAGGTCGTAAAGCGGTAAGCCTGGGGCTCGATGCCGAATACCAGAACACCTACACCGCGAGCCTGGCGTACACCAACTTCTTTGACGGCAAGTACACCACCGTAGATGACCGCGACTTCGTTGCGCTCAGCTTCGGCGTGAACTTCTAAGCACTGCATTTTCAGGACGAACACATTTATGAAAATAACAAAGAGTCTGTTCCATGTTGGTGTTCTGGGGCTTTCGCTGCTGGCGACCGCTGTCATGGCGGCGGTCCCTGCGGCCGAAGCGGACAAGCTGGGCAAGAGCCTGACCCCGATGGGGGCCGAGATGGCAGGCAACGCCGACGGCTCGATCCCGGCCTGGAAACCGATGCCAAAAAACGCCGGTAGCGTGGACAGCAAGGGTTTTCTGTCTGATCCGTTCGCGAGTGAAAAACCGCTGTTCACCATCACCGCGCAGAACGTCGACCAGTACAAGGACAAACTCGCGCCGGGCCAGTACGCGATGTTCAAGCGCTACCCGGAAACCTWCAAGATKCCGGTCTACCCGTCCCATCGTGGCGCCACTGTGCCGGATGAGGTGTTTGCCTCCATCAAGAAGAACGCTACCAACACTAACCTGGTGTCCGGTGGTAATGGTCTGGAGAACTTCGAAACCGCGATCCCGT
Source organism: Pseudomonas sp. 05N434 (assembly GCF_056396965.1). Taxonomy (NCBI): domain Bacteria; kingdom Pseudomonadati; phylum Pseudomonadota; class Gammaproteobacteria; order Pseudomonadales; family Pseudomonadaceae; genus Pseudomonas; species Pseudomonas sp. 05N434. The sequence continues at coordinate 4,936 of NZ_JBFTMK010000217.1, read as the reverse complement.
TCCCGATTCCGAAAAGTGGCGTTGAAGTCATCTGGAACCATATCACCCGTTATCGCGGCGGCAGTGTGACCCGTCTGATAACCCAGGCCACGCCGCAGGCGAACGGCTCGTTCAGCCTGGTGTACTTCGAGGACCAGTTCGTGTTCCGCGACAGGATGAAGGATTACGACCCGAAGAACCCGGGCAACATTCTGTTCTACTTCAAGCAGAAAGTGACCGCGCCGGCTCGTCTGGCCGGTGGCGTGCTGCTGGTGCACGAAACCCTCGACCAGGTGAAAGAGCCGCGTTCGGCGTGGGTCTACAACGCCGGGCAGCGCCGAGTGCGTCGTGCGCCACAAGTGTCCTATGACGGGCCGGGTACCGCTGCCGATGGCCTGCGTACCTCCGACAACCTGGACATGTACAACGGTGCGCCGGATCGCTATGACTGGAAGCTCGAAGGCAAGAAAGAGATGTACATCGCCTCCGACAGCTACAAGCTCGATTCGCCACAGCTGAAGTACGCCGACATCATCAAGGCTGGTCACATCAACCAGGACCTGGCTCGCTATGAACTGCGCCGGGTCTGGCATGTGGTCGCGACGCTTAAGGAAGGTCAGCGTCACATCTACGCCAAACGTGACTTCTACATTGACGAAGACACCTGGCAGGCGGCAGTGGTCGACCACTACGACGGTCGCGGGCAACTGTGGCGCGTCGCCGAGGCTCACTCCGAGAACTACTACGACAAGCAAGTGCCGTGGTATGCCCTCGAAACCTTGTACGACCTGCAATCGGGCCGCTACCTGGCACTGGGCATGAAGAACGAAGAGAAGTCGGCCTATAACTTCGGCTTCACCGCCAGCACCGCCGACTTCACTCCGGCCGCGTTGCGTCAGGAAGGCGTTCGCTAAAACGTTGTAACCCGAGGCCGCATCCTCGAAAAAACGCCCCGACTGGTTCGGGGCGTTTTTTTGGCAGTTCATAAAGATCGTTGTCCGGTGTGGCTGTCCGGTTTACCGACATTTTTGCTCGTAGTCTTTTTGTAGCCATTTGTAGCAATAACCTTCAATAGCTCTTCGTTTACCGCTAGGCTGCGGACATCTGTAACGCCGCCATCAGTATTTCAAACAAGAGCCGGCCATGACTGATCTGTCCCCACTTCCGGGCCCTGCAAGCGTTGCCGTCGCGGCACTGGACGGGCGTTTTTTCCGGCCTCCGCTGCCCGCCGGCCATGTGCTGCGGCCGCGTCTGTGCGAGCGCCTGAGTGCAGGTCTCGGTGGCAGGCTGTTGTTGGTCAGCGCGCCGGCAGGGTTCGGCAAGAGTTCATTGGCGGTGGAGTTTTGTCAGGGGTTGCCGGATCRCTGGCAAAGCCTGTGGCTGGGCTTGAGTCTGCGGGACAGTGATCCCGGCCGTTTTCTTGAGCGCCTGCTCGAAGGTCTTCAGGACTACTTTCCACAACTGGGCAGCCAGGCGTTGGGGCTGCTGAAAATGCGCCAACGTCATCAACCGTTCGCCTTTGAAGAATGGCTGGACGGTTTGCTCGATGAACTGGCCGTGCACCTTTCACCCAACACGCCGCTGCTGTTGGTACTTGATGACTATCATCTGGCCCAGGGGCCGGTGCTCGATCGTTGTCTGCAGTTTTTCCTCAATCATTTACCCGATGGCCTGTTGGTCATGGTCACCAGTCGGCAGCGTCCGGACTGGCATCTGGCACGCCTGCGGCTGTCGCGGCAACTGCTCGAGTTGCATGAGCAGGATCTTCGGTTGACCCATGATGAAGCCCTGAGCCTGCTTGATCGACACAGCATTTCATTGCGTGGCGAGGCGCTGGAGAATTTGATCCAGCGCAGCGAAGGCTGGGTGGCAGGGCTGCGCTTTTGGCTATTGGCGGCCTCCGAGGTGGGCAGCGAGGGTGCATTGCCCCAGTCGCTGTACGGCGGGGAAGGGCTGATTCGCGACTACCTGCTCGAAGAAGTCATCGATTGCCTGCCCGCCGAGGTGCAGTCATTCCTGTACGACACCGCGCCCCAGGAGCGCTTTTGCAGTGAGCTGTGCGACGCTGTGCGCGAGGCCCATGACAKCGCCGAGATCCTGCGTTTCCTGCTGGCGCATCAGGTGTTTCTGGTGCCGCTGGACGAACACGGTCACTGGTTCCGCTATCACCACCTGTTTTCCGACCTGTTGCGCAGCCGGCCCACCGCCCAGGCGATGGTGCCGACGGCCAGCTTGCACCTGCGCGCCTGCCGCTGGTTCAACGCCCAAGGGCTACTCGATGAGGCGGTGGAGCAGGCGTTGCGCGCCGGGCATCTGGATGTCGCGGCGAATCTGGTGCAAAACCTTTCTGAAGAGCAACTGCTGGCCGAGCAGAACGTCGGCATGTTGCTGCGCTGGAAAATGGACTTGCCCGATAGCCTGTTAATCAGCACGCCACGGCTGATCGTGCTCTACAGCTGGGCATTGGGGCTGGCCTGTCAACTGGACGCCGCCGAAGAGCTGGCCAGTCACCTGAGCCGCTTCCTGCCGGCGCCGTCGGCTACTGCGCAAAAATCCATGCTGGCGCAATGGCTGGCCCTGAGCGGGATCATTGCCCGGGGGCGAGGCAATCGCGAGCTGACCATGCTCTATTGCGCCGAAGCACTGGAAAGCCTGCCGGCCAAACGGTATGGACAGCGACTGATGTGCCTGTCGACATTGTCCAATCTGGCGATTGCCGATGGCGACTTGTGGCGTGCCCGGGGGTTGAATCGTGATTCGCTGGAGTTGGCACAGCGCGTTGGCAATCCGTTGTTCGAGGCCTTGGCTCATTACGACCGCGCCCGGGTATTGCAGGCGCGCGGGGAGATTCTTCGTTCACTGGATGAAGTCCGTCAGGGGTTGCAACGCTTGCAAGGTTTATCCCCTCAACGACTCTATGCGGTGCGTGCACGCCTGACCTTGTACGAGGGTTTTTTGCTGGCGCTGCGCTTGCAACCCCAGGCCGCACGGGCACGTTTGCAAGCGGGGTTGGGCGAAGCCCGGGCCTGTCGCGATATCAGCGTATTGATCGGCCACTGCGTGATTGCCCGGCTGGAGGGCAACAGCGGCGAATTCGCGAAGGCCTTCGCCGAACTTGCCGAGGCCGAGCGCCTGATGCACATCTGGGACGTCCCGCCGATTTACTATCTGGCGATGATTACCCTGGTCAAATGTGAACTCTGGCTGGCTCAGGGTCGCACCGATCTGGCCGAAGCCTGGCTTGCGCGACTGGGCCAGACCTATAACGGCGAGCACCCGGCTGCCCCCCCGGAATTCCATCCACAACTGCCGCTGCACATTGAGTTGCAACAGGCGGTGCTGGACATGATGAAGGGCCAGCCCATGCTCGCCGAAGGGCGCCTGAATGCGCTGCATGAACACGGTCAGCGTAGCGGTCGGCAGATGCTCAGCGTGATGGCGCTGAATCAGAACGTTACGCTGTTGTTGGCGGGCGGACGCGAACCCGAGGCCCGCAAGGCGCTGGCCCAGGCTTTGGAAGCGGCCGCCGGAGGTGTCCTGCAACCGTTTGACCGATTACTGGCCGAGCATCCGGACTGGCTGCGTGGGCAACTTCAACCCTGTGCGCCGACGCCGGTTTCGCARCATCTGCTGGAAAAGCTTCCGGCCATGGCCTCCCGTCCAGTGGTTGAGTCATCGCCTGTTGCTGAACAACTCAGTACGCGTGAACTGGCGGTTTTGCGGCTGATCGCGCAGGGATGTTCGAATCAGGAAATCAGTGATCAGTTGTTCATTTCGCTGCATACGGTCAAGACCCATGCCAGTCATATCAACAGTAAATTAGGTGTTGAGCGGCGCACGCAGGCCGTGGCTCGGGCGAAAGAGTTAGGGGTGTTGGGGTGAACGGGGCCCCCGACATTTTTCGCGTTCAAGTCTTGGCGCTTGGGTTCAGTCTTGGTGATACAAAACAAAACACCCCGACATTGGTCAGGGCGTATTGTTCAAACCTTGGTCAAACTACCAAGTCCTTGGCACTGAAGGTATCGACGCCTACCAGTTGGATTGCGAAATCTGCATCCAGCCTGCCGTTGACGTTGCCGTACAACACATGATCTTCGAAACGCAGTTGTCCTGCTCCTGTGAACGCATTCGAGTCAATGAATGTAAAGGCGTTGAACGCAGTGGTGAGCATATTGGCATCGAGTTTTGACAGGTCGATCTTGTCGCCCTGTAGGCTGCTGAAGTCGGTGATGACGTCACTGTTTGCCCCTTTGCCCAGCTCACTGAGTAAATTGAAAACAAACCGGTCGGCACCAGAGCCGCCCGTCAGGATGTCTGTGCCCAGGCCTCCTATCAGCAGGTCATTGCCCATACCACCATCAAGCAGGTCGTTGCCTGCTCCACCATTGAGCACATTGTTGCCACTGTTGCCGGTCAGCACGTTATTCAGGGCGTTGCCGACGCCGGTGAGGTTGTCGCTGCCGGTGAGGGTGAGGTTTTCCAGGTTGGCACTCAGGGTCCAGCTCACCGAGGAACGTACGGTGTCGATTTCGCTCGCCAGGGTACTGGTCTCGGTGACCGCGTCCTGGAGGTTGTCGACGATATAAGTGTCGTTGCCAGTGCCGCCGATCATCAGGTCGGCGCCGGTTCCGCCATCCAGAACGTTATTGCCGCTGTTACCGGTCAGACGGTTGCCCAAGGAGTTGCCGGTGGCGTCGAGGTTGTCGCTGCCGGTGAGTGTCAGGTTCTCGAGGTTGCTACCCAGGGTGTAGCTGATGTTCAGCAGGTCGCGGCCCTGGTCGGCGGTTTCCTGCAGCAGCGCCAGTTCGCCGGCCTGGTCGAGGATATAGGTGTCGTCGCCGGCGCCGCCGATCAGCGTRTCCAGCCCCGCGCCACCGTTGAGCACGTTGTTGCCGCTGTTGCCGGTCAGCACGTTGTTCAGGGTATTGCCGACGCCGTTGAGGTTGTCGCTGCCGGT
>NZ_JBFTMK010000216.1:0-7680 GCF_056396965.1 Pseudomonas sp. 05N434 | reverse complement strand
GTACAAGCCCTTTGGCTATTTCCAGGGTCGTACTGATCCTTTGTTCGCTTCTGGTCCTGATGGTGTCGAATGCCGTCACGCCGCGAGACTGGGTACGCAACAGCTGTTCGTCGACGAACAGGAAGTTCGTTGCAATGTAGTGGGCCACTGCATTCAAACGGGAGGATGCCAGCGCTGTTACTTCGCTATCGTTAACGGCTGCGATTGGCGATACAACTGTGGGCACGTCGCCTACCACGCCGAGGATCGCCACGCAGTACGCTCTTTCAGCAGGCTGCGTGCCATTTAAGTGAGCGGCCCAATCGAGAAGCAGCGTAGTGCTGATTTCAGCAGTATATGTTTGTCCGGGGATCGAGGCGTGCAATGGAAACGTGGTGCGAACCCCGTTGACTGTTGAAACTCTCAGGTGGGGTCGACGACGAATGACGCCAGCATTCGGGATCAGTTCGTAATAGGTAATTTCATGATTGTGGGTCACCTGTAGAACGAAACCTTTTCTTGGCCGGATGTCTCCCCTTGCCTTGATGAGTTTTTCGTCCAGGTGCAGGCTCAGCAAGCGGACGTCACCCCGTTCAAGGGCCTGGCGGTCGGTCAGTGGCAGTGAGGTCAGCAAACTGGCGATCAGGGGCTGATAGGCCGTCCTGATTTTCGAGAGGTAGTTTGTGAAGTTTGTTTCAAACTGCGTGTTGATATCGGGCAACGTCTTGCCTCCGTATCTGGTAATCACACGCCTTTCGATCCCCTCATGATCCTTGCGAAAGAGTTCCTCATGACGCAGGATTCGCTTGTCGTCGATCTTGATCCAGTGACGGGTTCGTGTTTTTCCGTCGGACCGGGTTACAAACCATTTTCTCTTGTCATCGAATTGGCCGTCGGCATAGACATCCAGGAATGCATAGCCTGGCAGCTTCAATGAGGGCGTGTCTTTGGGGCCGCCGCTCGGTGGATCATCGCGCAGCAACTTGAGCCCGTCCGATTCGAACATGGCCTCGCCAAACAGATCATCCTTTACCCGTTTGGCCATCTTCAATCTTTCAGGGGGTGGCAAGTCCAGTGCCATAATGGCGTTGTTCAGGCTCTTGCTGTGGCTTTCCAGCGCCGCCATCGCCCGCTTCATATCGTCCTCGTCGTAATCGGATTTTGTTCGCGATTGAACGATGCCGCAGCAGACCGCCCATTCCAGTGCCGGCCCCATCCTCAGTCGAGTTATCTGCTCAAGTTGTTCGGGCGAGGCGTCGGCGCTCCGGCTCAGGGGCAAGTCGACGAGTTGTTGAAAGGACAGCGCTTGCAATCGATCAAGGCCGAGTTCATCTGCCAGCAGCACGCCGTGCATGAAGTTCACCCACACCACCGAACTTTTGTAAGGAAGGTCGGACGGGATATCGCGCACAGCGAAGTCCTTTGAGAGGCGGGTCTCGAACACCCGCGCGAGAAAGGCCGCCTCTTTTGCATCGGTCACCCGGTTGGTGCGCAGCAAGTGCTGTTCAAAATCGCTGCGCAGGGCCTGGTAGCTTTTGCCCCAGTGAGCCGTGTCTTGCCAGCGGAATCCGGCGACTTCCTGCGGCTCATCCGCTGACGGGGCTTGYAAGTAAAGGCATATGGCTTTGCATACGAGCTGATGGCGCACGGACGCCGAAGTTTGTTCGCCAGGGCCTGCGCCATACCACCTGAGCATCTTGAGCAGCCTGTCCCCCAGCTCTTTCGCTTCGACTGTGTTCAGTATTCGCTGGAGGAATACAGACGGCGTTGCTCGCAGTTGATCCATGGAGGTGGAAGCCAGTACCGAGGCGCCAAGATGACCGATTAACGAACGCTTGCCATTCAGGAAAGCCTTCACGATGTTGGTGATTTGAACATCGATGCGTTTTGCCTTGTAAGTGTCGATGGTCATGTGTTGCGCGAGGTTGGGGCCCCCGCGTTGAATAAGCTTGAACCCTCGTCGATCCTGGGCGGTGGTGCGCAGGCCGAAGTTTTCGATATCCGGGCCGTCGTCGAGTCCCAGAGCCTGTCTGGCGCGAAATTCTTCGTCTGCCGGTGACAGCGCCGGTTGATCGGGTGAAGGTGAAGACGTCTCTGTCATGTTGCACTCCTTTGAAAGGGATCCCGTAACGGATAGGGGGAGCCCGAAGTGCCCAGTAAACAGATCTCCAAACTGGCCTTGGCGGTATATATCTATATGGGGCGCACGTGTACGGCGTTGAGGTCGATCCTCTGCTTGCCGGTTTCGAGAACGCACCCTAGTCTAGCTGTAGCGATCACGTTGGATGATGATCTGGCGGTGCTAAAACAAGGGACCTCATGAATCAAGCGCGGACTCTCGGAACGCCACGGCTGTTGGGCATCGTCTGGCCATTTATTGCCGTTGTGTTGTTTCAGGCACTGTTGGGCGGCGTCAGTCTTTACGTTCTTTCAGCGGTTCGTGGCTACGTCGGCGGTGAGAGCCTGTGGTCCAAGGGCCAGAAAGACGCCATCTATTACCTCAATCTCTACGCCGACAGTCGCGACGAGACGATTTTTCTCAAATACCAGAACGCGATTGCCGTGCCTCAGGGCGGCCATGAGTTGCGTATGGCGCTGGATCATCAGCCACCGAATATCGAGGCCGCGCGGCTCGCGATTCTCAAGGGCGGCAATCACCCGGACGACGTCCCCAGCCTGATTTGGCTGTACCTCAATTTCCGGCATTTCAGTTACCTGGAAAAAGCCATCGAGCTCTGGACGATCGGTGACGCGTACCTGGTGCGGCTCGATGACGTCGCGCGGGAAATGCATCAGGGTATCGTCGATAACCAGGCCACCGATGCCGACATCAAGCGCTGGAAGGTGCAGATTTTGGCCATCAACGATGGTGTGACGCCCCCTGCCAAAGCGTTCAGCGATGCCTTGGGCGAGGGCTCGCGCATGATTCTCCGGCTGCTGCTGGCGACGAACCTCGCCACCGCGCTGGGCCTGATCGTGCTGGCGTTGCTGCGTACCCACAAACTGCTCGAACAGCGGCATGCCTTCGCCGATGCCTTGCAGTTGGAGAAAGACCGGGCGCAGATCACCCTGCAATCGATTGGCGACGGGGTGATCACCACCGACGTCGAGGGCGCGATTGCCTACATGAACCCGGCCGCCGAGGCCTTGACTCACTGGAAGGCCGAACAGGCGACGGGGTTGCCATTGGCGGCGCTGTTCAATCTGCTGGACGAGAACGCTCAGGCCGACGGTTTTACCTTGATCGAACACATTTTGAGCGGCCAGCTCAGCGGCGGCAGCGAACATTCCAAACTGATCCAGCGACTGGATGGCAGCACGGTTTCGGTCACCCTGGTCGGTGCGCCGATCCGTAACGCGGGCAAGGTCAGTGGCACCGTGCTGGTGCTGCATGACATGACCCAGGAGCGGCAGTACATCGCCAATCTGTCCTGGCAGGCGACCCATGACGCCTTGACCGGGCTGACCAACCGCCGCGAATTCGAATATCGCCTGGAACAGGCCCTGCATAGCCTGATGCGACAAGCGGGGCGTCACGCCTTGATGTTCCTCGATCTGGATCAATTCAAACTGGTCAACGACACCTGCGGTCATGCTGCCGGCGATGAGTTGTTGCGGCATATTTGTGCGTTGCTGCAATCAGGATTGCGCGAAGGCGACACCCTGGCCCGATTGGGTGGTGACGAGTTCGGCATTCTGTTGGAAAACTGTGCGCCGGAAGCGGCTGAGAAAATTGCCGAAGTCCTGCGCCAGACTGTGCAGAACCTGCATTTTGTCTGGAAAGGCCGACCGTTCGTGACCACGGTGAGCATTGGTCTGGTGCACGTCACTCAGAGTCCGGCCACCCTCGAGGCCTCGCTGCGAGCCGCTGATATGGCCTGTTACATGGCCAAGGAAAAGGGCCGCAACCGGGTTCAGGTCTATCACGCCGACGATTCGGAACTGTCCCTGCGCTATGGCGAGATGGCTTGGGTGCAGCGCCTGCACATGGCGTTGGAGGAGGACCGCTTTTGCCTGTACTCCCAGGAAATCGCGCCTCTGGGTCTTGGCGAGCGGGACGGCGGACATATCGAAATCCTGCTGCGCCTGCATGACGAAGCCGGGCGCATGATTCTGCCGGACAGTTTCATTCCGGCCGCCGAGCGTTATGGTTTGATGACGTCGCTTGACCGCTGGGTGGTGGAGAACGTTTTCAAGGTCATTGCCCAGGCCATCGCCCAAGAGGGCGAAGAGCCGCTGGCCATGTGTGCGATAAATCTGTCAGGTATTACTATCGGAGATGAGGCGTTTCTGGACTTCCTTCGTGAACAGTTTGTTGCATATTCAATTCCGCCTGAAATGATTTGTTTTGAAATTACAGAAACCAGCGCGATTTCCAATTTGCCTAGCGCAATTAGATTTATTAATGAACTCAAAGGCTTAGGTTGCCACTTCTCATTAGATGACTTCTGTGCCGGTATGTCCTCATTCGCTTACCTGAAACATTTACCTGTAGACTTCCTGAAGATCGACGGGAGTTTCGTAAAGGATATGCTGGACGACCCGATTAACCGCGCCATGGTCGAAGTGATCAATCACATCGGGCATGTCATGGGTAAGCGCACGATTGCCGAGTTCGTTGAAACACCTCAGATCGAGCAGGCATTGCTGGAGATCGGGGTGGATTACGCTCAAGGGTATCTGATTGAACGCCCGCATCTGTTTACCTGCGACAGTTTACAAAGTCGTCCTGCCAGACCCCGGCCTTTGTTATTCAAGGCGCCCGGCACATTCCGTTGAAAGCTCCTGTCGATCTTGAAATCACAATCAAAAGGAGCGCGACAGTGATCGACACATTCAACAGAACCGGACCCCTCATGGAAGCTGCAAGTTACCCCGCCTGGGCTCAGCAATTGATTCAGGATTGCAGTGAGAGCAAGCGCCGCGTCGTCGAACATGAACTGTACCAGCGGATGCGCGATAACAAGCTCAGCGCAAAAACCATGCGTCAGTACCTCATTGGTGGCTGGCCGGTGGTCGAACAGTTCGCCTTATACATGGCACAGAACCTGGCCAAGACCCGTTTTGCACGCCACCCTGGCGAAGACATGGCGCGTCGCTGGCTGATGCGCAATATTCGCGTCGAACTGAACCATGCCGATTACTGGGTGCACTGGAGCCGTGCTCACGGTATCAGCCTGGAAGATCTGCAGGCGCAACAGGTTGCCCCTGAACTTCACGCCTTGAGTCACTGGTGCTGGCACACCAGTTCGTCGGACTCGTTGATCGTGGCTATCGCCGCCACCAACTATGCCATCGAGGGTGCTACCGGGGAGTGGTCGGCGCTGGTCTGTTCCAGTGGTGTCTATGCGGCATCGTTCCCCGAGGAAGATCGCAAGCGGGCCATGAAGTGGTTGAAGATGCACGCCCAGTACGACGATGCCCATCCTTGGGAAGCGCTGGAAATCATCTGCACCCTGGCGGGGCTGAACCCGAGCAAATCCCTGCAAATGGAATTGCGTCAGGCAGTCTGCAAAAGTTACGACTACATGTACCTGTTCCTGGAGCGATGCATGCAGTTGGAACTGGCGGCAAAAGCCCCGGTAGTCCGTGAGCGGATGGCGTTGGCCGAGAGCTAAAAGACGCAGCCTACGGCAGCTCGTAGGAGCTGCCGTAGGCTGCGATCTCTTCAAAAATATCTACCCCGCCATCGCCAACCGGTTACGCCCCTCGCGCTTGGCCACATACAGCGCACTGTCGGCTCGTCGCAACAGGCTCTCGGCAGACTCGCCGGGCAGCAGGGTCGAGCAACCCAGGCTGACCGTCAGTTCGATGGTCTTGCCTTCGGCCACATAGTCCTGGGCCTGCGCAGCGAACCGCAGTCGTTCGCCGACCATGGCCGCGGCTTCCCGGCTGGTGTTGGACAGCAGGATCATGAATTCTTCGCCTCCAAACCGGAACACCATGTCCACGTTACGCAACTGGCTTTTGATCGAGGCCGCGACGGCCTTGAGCACTTCATCGCCGGCGCTGTGCCCGTAGGTGTCGTTGATCTGTTTGAAGTGATCGATGTCCAGCATCAGCAACGACAGGGGCTGTGAGTGTCGGCGCGACATCTCGATTTCCCGTTGCAGCGTCTGATCCATCGCGATGCGATTGCCGGTGTCGGTCAGCGGGTCGCGCAAGGCGCTTTGGGTGGCGGCACGGTAGAGCAGGGCATTGCGCATCGGGTAGAGAAGCGCTGATAACAGCGATTCCAGATGGCCTTGCTCTTCATCGCTGAAACGCTGATTGCGACGGAACACCAGTTCACCCAATTGCTCGCCTTCATGACTGAGGCTGTAGCTGATCGAATGATGACCTCGCTGGCCGAACTGCAGGCGCAAGTCGCTGGGCTGATGCTCATAATTCAAGGCATCCAGCGGTACAAGGCGCTGAATTTCACGGAAGAAAAGTCCGAGAATACGTTGCGGCTCAAGACTGGTTTGCAGTTGCAGGCCCAGCTCCTGACGCAACTGCGCAAGACTGACGGGCCGCTCCAGAAGGGGAGGCTGCTGACCAAAGCCCAGGCGTTGCAATTTGGCGCTGTCGAAGTCAATTGCGTTGGTCTGGGAAGGCGATTTCATATGGCGTGAGCCCCTAAACAGTAAGACTGTCTTACAGGCTGGGTGAGAGYGGCTTTGGGCTGCGCGTCATACTGGTCCATCAGTCCCGTAGGACATTTGGCACGAGTTTAGTCCGCTTTGCCGAAGATTAGTAACCTCTCGGCTCGAGCTCTGCCCCGTCTGCTTTCACACGGCGTGTCTGAGCAAAATTAGAGCGAAAGTCGTGCCATTCGGTTCAGTCGGTTAAAAAGCGTTCTAAATCAACAAGGTTGGGGAGGTTGCGAAGGATGGTGTCGGGGGTATTGGCATTTATTTGACTTGAAACAGCAACAGTTATCACGGGCTTTGCGTGCCGCGACGGGAAGTCGTCGCGGCACAAAAGCGACGCACGGGCATTACTGAGCGTCGAACGCCTGACCGTTGATGCCGGTACTGTCCGGCCCCATCAAGTAAAGGTAGACCGGCATGATCTCCTCGGGTGTCGGGTTGTTCAGCGGATTTTCCCCAGGGTAGGCCTGAGCGCGCATGCTGGTGCGGGTGGCGCCGGGGTTGATGCTGTTGGAGCGCACGGGGGCGACGGTGTCTACTTCGTCGGCCAGGGTTTGCATCAGGCCTTCGGTGGCGAACTTGGACACGCCGTAAGCGCCCCAATACGCACGACCCTTGCGACCGACGCTGCTGGAGGTGAACACCACCGAGGCGTCCTGCGATAGCTTGAGCAGCGGCAGCAGGGTGCTGGTGAGCATGAACATGGCGTTGACGTTGACCTGCATGACGCGCATGAAGTTCTCGCCGGACAACTGCTCGATCGGTGTGCGTGGGCCGATGATCGACGCGTTGTGAAGCAAGCCGTCGAGGTGGCCGAATTCGGTTTCGATCATGGCCGCCAGTTCATCGTATTGGTGGGGCAGGGCGGTTTCCAGGTTGAACGGGATCACCACCGGTTGTGGATGCCCGGCCGCTTCGATTTCGTCGTAGACCTGAGTCAGATTGGCTTCGGTCTTGCCCAGCAGCAACACGGTGGCGCCATGAGCGGCGTAGGTTTTCGCGGCGGCAGCACCGATGCCTCGGCCAGCGCCGGTGACCAGGATGACCCGGTCCTTGAGCAATTCAGGAC
>NZ_JBFTMK010000215.1:0-12663 GCF_056396965.1 Pseudomonas sp. 05N434 | reverse complement strand
AGTTATCGCTGTGCTTGATCACTTCCCGGGCCACGCTGAACAACTGCAACCCTTCCAGCCCTTCATCGGTCATTGGCGGCTCGGTGCCTTCGATGATCTGCTTCAGGCGGGTTTCCAGCAGGCTGACGTTGACCCCTTCGTTCTGCCCGAAGGGCCGGGCCTTGCCCAGCTCCAGGGTGAAGGACTCGGCATCGAGCTTGTCGTAGGTGTAGGAGCTGAAGACGATGGAGGGTTTGTTCTGCAACAGCACCGCTTCCATGCCGGCGGCGCGCAAGCGAGCCAGCTCCTGGCGTGAATGCTGACGTCCTTCTTTCCAGGGGTAGAGGGCGAATTGCTCGATTTTCGAGCCACGGATTGCCGTGTGCAGGTCGTAGTGCAGACGATTACGGTCCGGCAGGCTGAAGAACGTCGCCGCCAGCCGCTCCAGCTCACAAGCGCGCAAGGCCTCGGAACCGCTGCTTTGTTCGTGACGGCCGTTGAACAGCCGATTGACGTCCTGCTCGATGAAACGCTCACCGCGACGGATGGCCTCGGGATTGCCGAACAGGAACAGAATACGGGCGCGCGGCTTCAAGTCACCGCGGGCGATGTCATGCAACAGGCGATCGAGCAGCTCGATCGGCGCTGTTTCGTTGCCATGGATACCGGCCGACAGCAGCAGGTCCAGGCCATTGTCGCGAGCTTCAGGTGGCCGGACTTCCAGCGCACCTTCGCTCAACCAGCGCATCCGTACGCCTTCGACAGTCAGTTGAGTCTTCTCCGCCGGTTCGCGGCCGGCGAGGGTCAGTTCAAGCAGTTTGCCGAGGGCGAGCATAGAGCGGTTTCCTTAGTGGTCGTGATTGCAATCCGGGCCGTGCACGTGGTCCTCATCATCACCGAGATCAGCCGGTTCCATCTCCAGTTGCAGACTTACCAGATTAGTCGCCAATGGGCGCAGCAGCAGGTTAGCGTATTCAGCGTCACCCTCTTCGACGTCCACGCCGATCAGCAGCTGGCCACGGCCGTCCTGCTGGATCCACAGCTCTTTGCCTTGCCACATGACCGCGACGCGGGTGCAGGAAGTTTCCAGTTGCGTGCCGTCGGTGTCTTCAAGGATCAGCTGCAGGGTATCGCTCATGTATTTACGCTCTCATCTGGAGATTAAGCGGCGCGCTTGCCATTCATATAAAAAGCCAAAGCGCGCCGACTATCAATTGATCTGGAATGGATAAACCGCGCCCAGTTTAAGGATTTGCGTCAGTTCATCCAGTGCCGTCCGGCACTCAAGCAACAATTGCGGGTCCGCCAGATCGTTTTCGGTCATGCGGTCGCGGTAGTGCTTTTCGACCCACTCGGTCAATGTGCCGTACAACGGAGCCGTCATGATAACCCCTTGGTTGACGGCCGCCAGTTCGGTTTCGTTGAGGGCGACGCGCAACCGCAGGCAAGCCGGGCCACCGCCGTTCTGCATGCTCTGCTTGAGATCGAAGACTTTCACTTCGCGGATCAGGCCGCCAGAGCTGGTCAGGCCTTGCAGGTACTGCCAGACGCGTTCGTTGCCATGGCATTCTTCCGGCACGATCAACAACATGGAGCCGTCAGGATGCGACAGCAGTTGGCTATTGAACAGGTAGGAACGAACGGCGTCTTCCACGGTGACCGCGGAACGCGGTACGCAGATCGACTGAAATTTCCCACCGACTTTTGCCAGTTTACCTTGCAGCTCAGCGAGCATCTGGTCGGTGTCGAGGAAGGCGTCCTCGTGATAGAACAGCACCTCGCCGTTGCCCACGGCGATCACGTCGTTATGGAACACGCCCTGATCGATCACCGAAGGGTTCTGCTGGGCGTAGACCACGCCGTCATCGCTCAAGCCATGCAGGCGTGCGACGGCCTGGGAGGCTTCCAGGGTCTGGCGCGCCGGATACTTCTGCGGGGACGGATAACGGGTGTCGAACGCGCTACGACCGAACACGAAAAACTCGACGCCAGCTTCGCCGTAGTCACGGCAGAAACGGGTGTGGTTGGCCGCGCCTTCGTCACCGAACTGCGCCACGGCCGGCAACGCGGCGTGGTGGGCAAAGTGTTTCTGGTCAGCGAACATCGCGCCCAGCACGCGACTGGTGGTCGGGTGCTCGATGCTGCGGTGGTATTTGCAGTTCAGGTTAGCGGCGGTGAAATGCACACGACCGTCGGCGGTGTCGGCACTCGGGCTGACCGTGGCGGCGTTGGCCACCCACATGCTCGACGCCGAGCAACTGGCAACCAGCAGCGGCATCGCGTCTTTGGCGGCTTGCTCGATCACTTGCGCGTCGGTGCCACTGAAACCCAAGCGACGCAGGGCGGCTACGTCAGGGCGTTCCTGTGGTGCGAGCACGCCTTGCTGAAAGCCCATATCCATCAGCGCTTTCATTTTCGCCAGACCTTGCAGCGCAGCTTCCTTCGGGTTCGAGGATTGCTGGCTGTTGCTCTGGGAGGCGACGTTGCCGTAGGACAGGCCACCGTAGTTATGGGTCGGCCCCACTAGACCGTCAAAATTGACTTCAAAGGATTTCATCAGCGAGGCTCCACAAGAATCTGTTGTTATAGGCTGCTACTAGGGTCTGTCTTACGACATGCGCACGCCGGGCGTAAGGGCCGCTGGCAAGGTCAGGCTCGGGGTTTCCAGCGAGGCCACCGGGTACGCGCAGTAATCCGCCGCGTAGTAGGCGCTGGCGCGATGGTTGCCCGAGGCGCCGACGCCGCCGAATGGCGCGCTGCTCGCCGCACCGGTCAGCTGCTTGTTCCAGTTGACGATACCGGCGCGGCTTTCCAGCCAGAATTGCTGATAACGCGCTTCGGAATCCGACAGCAAACCAGCCGCCAGGCCATAAGCGGTGTCGTTGGCTTCAGCGATCGCCGCTTCAAAATCAGCGTAGCGGATCACTTGCAGCAGCGGGCCGAACAGCTCTTCGTCAGGGCGATCGGCAACCGCTGTCACGTCCAGAATGCCCGGGGTCAGCAACGCAGCCTGAGCCTGGGGCTGAGTCATTTCCAGCAGCGCCACGGCGCCGTTGGCCAGCAGATGCTCTTGCGCTTCCATCAGGGCTTTCGCAGCACCGAGGGAAATCACCGAGCCCATGAACGGTGCTGGTTGCTGATCGAACGCACCGACTGAAAGGGTCGAGCTGACCGCCACCAGACGCGCCAGCAGAGTATCGCCCCAGGCGCCTTGCGGCACCAGCAAGCGACGGGCGCAAGTGCAACGCTGGCCGGCAGAAATGAACGCCGACTGAATGATGGTGTAAACGGCCGCATCGAGATCAGCGACCTGATCCACCACCAGCGGGTTATTACCGCCCATTTCCAGCGCGAGAATTTTGTCTGGACGACCGGAAAACTGCTTGTGCAGATGATTGCCGGTACGGCTGGAACCGGTGAAGAACAGACCGTCGATGCCCGGGTTCGCCGCCAGGGCGATACCGGTTTCGCGAGCACCTTGCAGCAGGTTCAGCACGCCGGCCGGCAGACCGGCTTCGATCCAGCACTTGACCGTCAGTTCGGCGACTTTCGGTGTCAGTTCGCTGGGCTTGAACAGCACACTGTTACCGGCCAGCAGCGCCGGCACGATGTGACCGTTCGGTAAGTGACCAGGGAAGTTGTAAGGACCGAACACCGCCACTACGCCGTGCGGCTTGTGACGCAATACAGCGGTGGCATCGCCCAACGGGCTGCTCTTCTCGCCGGTGCGTTCGCGGTAGCTCTGTACCGAGATGGCAATCTTGTTGACCATGCTGGTGACTTCAGTCGCCGCTTCCCACAAGGGTTTGCCGGTTTCTTCACCGATGGTACGAGCCAGTTCGTCGGCGTGATTCTTCAGCGCGGCGGCAAAGGCTTCCAGCACACTGATGCGCTCTTCCAGGGTACGACGGGCCCAGCCCGGGAATGCCTGACGCGCGGCTTGCACGGCCGACTCGACCTGAGCGGCAGTGGCGCCTTCGCCGGCCCACAGCACTTGCTGGGTCACTGGGTTGACCGATTGAAAGCTTTCACCCTGGCCGGCCAGCCATTCACCGGCGATGTATAGCGAATTCATTATTTCGACTCCCGAGCTGCAGACAACGGAACGGCGCGTACTTGATCGCCAGCGTTGAGTTGAAGACGTTTGGCGGTCAGCGGATCAACCACCAACGTGCCAGCGGCAAAGCGTGCTGGCGCGGCAGTGATCCGGCAGTCTTCGCGCTTGCGGTTATGGATCAGGAACGGCGTGGCGTCATCACCCGGGGTGCCGATGGCCAGCACCAGCGCCTGGCTGTCGCGCACTGCGCGGATCTTGGCGGTTTCGCACTCCACCGCAGGGCCTGCGTCGAAAATGTCGACGTAGCCTTGGTAACTGAAACCTTCACTCTTGAGCATCGCCAGGGCCGGCTCGGTGTCCGGGTGAACCTGGCCAATCACGTTGCGCGCGTCTGGCGACAGGAAGCAGGTGTACAGCGGGAATTTCGGCATCAGTTCGGCGATGAACGCCTTGTTGCCCACGCCAGTGAGGTAATCGGCCTGGCTGAATTCCATCTTGAAGAAATGCCGGCCCAGGCTTTCCCAGAACGGTGAACGCCCGGCTTCGTCGGACATGCCGCGCATCTCGGCGATGATCTTGTTGCCGAACAGTTGCGGGAACTCGGCGATGAACAGCAGCCGCGCCTTGGCCAGCATGCGGCCGTTGAGGCCACTGCGGTAATCGGCGTGCAGGAACAGCGAGCACAGTTCAGAGTTGCCGGTCAGGTCGTTGGCCAGGAACAGCGTCGGAATTTCGCGGTAGATATTCAGCTCTTGCGAGGCACTGACCGTCAGGCCCACCCGGAAGTTGTACCAGGGCTCACGCAGGCCGACGGCGCCGGCAATCGCGGAAATACCCACCACGCGGCCATTGTCATCTTCGAGTACGAACAGGTAGTCCGCATCGCCCCGCCCGGCTTCGCCGCGGAAGGTTTTCTCGGCCCAGCCAACCCGATGGGCCAGACGCTCTTCGTTGGCCGGCAAAGTGGTCAGGCCGGTGCCGGTGCTGCGGGCCAGGTCGATCAGAGCGGGTAAATCGCTGCTGCGTACGGGACGAACGATCATGCTATCTCCTCAAACGGGCCGCTTGCGCCACCCGCGAAATTTCGCTGCTTTCCAGACATTTCTCTCCAGGAAGCAGGCGTCAAACCGCCACCAGGCGCACGCTGGCACCTTCACCGACGCCCAAGGCTTCGGCCGCTTCAAGATCCAGGGTCACCGGTTTGCCCGGCGCGTAATCGAGCTCGAGCAATACGGCGCGGTAATCCTGCAACTGGGCATTGGCCACCAGATACTGACGACCGGCGCCTTTGACCGTCTCACCGATTTTCACCGGGACCACACGGCTCTGGGCGATCGAACGGATCCCCGAGACGCGGGCATGCAGAGTCGGGCCACCATCGAAAATATCGATGTAGTGATCGGTCTCGAAGCCTTCGCGCATCAGGATGTCGAAGGTGATTTGCGCCCGCGGGTGCACCTGGCCCATCGCCTCTTGAGCGGAGTCCGGCAACAACGGCACGTAGATCGGGTAATGCGGCATCAGCTCGGCGAGGAACGTGCGGCTCTTCAAACCGCACAGACGCTCGGCTTCGGCGTAGTTGAGGTCGAAGAAGTTGCGACCGATGGCATCCCAGAACGGCGAGTCGCCATTTTCATCGCTGTAACCGACGATCTCGGTCACCACGGAATCGGCAAAGCGCTCCGGATGGCTGGCCACGAACAACAGACGGCCACGGGAGTTGAGCTCCGCCCAAGGCGTGCCCACCAACTCCCTCTGCACGTAGAAACTGGTCAGCAAGCTGTTGCCGGTCAGGTCGTGGCACTGGGAGAGCACGTGGATCTTGTTGTGAATCTTCAGCTCGCGGGAGGCGTGCACGAACGTTTCGTTTCGAAAGCTGTAGAACGGCTCGGAATAACCGGCCGAGGCAACGATGGCCGAACAACCGACCAACTTGCCAGTGGCGGTGTCTTCGAGCACGAAGAAATAGCTCTCTTCACCGTTGAAGCTCACTTCGGCGGCGAACGAGGCTTCGCTTGCGGCGATCTTGTCGCTCAGGCGTTCAACGTCATCCGGCAAGGAAGTGACACCAATCGGGCTGTCCGCAGCCAGACGCTGTACCTCGCCCAGATCAGCCATTTGCGCGGGGCGCATCACCAGCATGGTGTCACTCCTTTCTTAACATCAGGTTGGCGAATTGCGCCAACTCAGGGAAAAAAATGCCGGGCAGGCCCGGCACAGGAAATAATCTCAACGCCTATCTATTACGATAGGCGCTGAGGAGCACTGTATGAATCAGGCTTGCGTCAGCTTGGCCACGGCGCGTTCGAAGCGGTCCAGACCGGCATCGATATCGGCGTCTTCAACCACCAGGCTTGGCGCGAAACGAATCACATCCGGGCCGGCTTGCAGAATCATCAAGCCTTCACGCTCGGCGGCGTTGAAGATGTCCTTGGCCTTGCCTTTCCAGGCATCGGCCAGCACGCAACCGAGCAGCAGGCCCAGGCCACGGACCTGAGTGAAGAGGCCGTATTTCTCGCCGATCTGCTCAAGACGGGTCTTGAACTTGTCGTGCTTGGTTTTGACACCGTTCAGCACTTCGGGCGTGTTGATCACGTCGATCACCGCTTCAGCGACCGCGCATGCCAGCGGGTTACCGCCGTAAGTGGTGCCATGGGTGCCGACAACCAGATGTTTAGCCAGGTCTTCAGTGGTCAGCATCGCTGCGATCGGGAAACCACCGCCCAGGCTCTTGGCGCTGGTCAGGATGTCCGGGGTCACGCCGTAATGCATGTAGGCGAACAGCTCACCGCTGCGGCCCATGCCAGTCTGGACTTCGTCGAAGACCAGCAGCGCGTTGTGCGCATCGCACAGTTCACGGGCGCCTTGCAGGTAAGACAGCTCGGCCGGCAGTACGCCGCCTTCGCCCTGGATCGGCTCCAGCACCACCGCGCAGGTCTTGTCGGAAACAGCGGCTTTCAGCGCGGCCAGATCGTTGTAAGGCACGTGGGTGATGCCGGTGATCTTCGGACCGAAGCCGTCGGAATACTTCGACTGGCCACCGACGTTCACGGTGAACAGGGTACGGCCGTGGAAGCTGTTGAGCGCGGCAACGATTTCGTACTTCTCGGTACCGAAACGGTCATGGGCCACGCGACGGGCCAGCTTGAAAGCGGCCTCGTTAGCTTCGGCGCCGGAGTTGCAGAAGAACACACGATCGGCAAACGTAGCGTCGACCAGCTTATGTGCCAGGCGCAAGGCCGGCTCATTGGTGAACACGTTGGACACGTGCCACAGCTTGTTCGCCTGTTCGGTCAAGGCAGCGACCAGCGCCGGGTGCGCATGGCCCAGTACGTTAACGGCAATCCCGCCGGCGAAGTCGATCAGCTCGCGGCCAGTCTGGTCCCAGACACGGGAACCGGCGCCACGCACAGGAATGAAAGCGGCAGGCGCATAGTTGGGAACCATTACCTGCGCAGTTTAAACCGCCGGCACAGGTTATAGGCAGGCTTGTCGACCGATGCGGTAAATATGTACCGCACGCAGTGCTTCATCGTCTGTTTTGCTGGCGACTCATCCAAACGCTAAGGGAATAGCGCATGAGCCAACTCGAAAACGATCACCCTAGGGCCGCTGACGACGATCACTTCGTCACGCAGCCGGATGATCATTACCATCACCTGTTCAACAATCTGCCCGCCTGGGCATTAGAGGCATCGCTTGAAACCCGCTGCGCTCTCAAGAACATCACGCTTGCGACTCCCCAATGGCATAGCACCGCGACACCTTCACAGCATGCCTCGCTGAAAAAGCTCAGCCAGGAACACTGGCACCATAGAAATCGTCTGGATTCAAAGCTGTCCACGCTGAAAAACCCACGGGCATTTGCCGAACCCCTTCTCATCGCGGCCCTGAAAACCCGGTTTGGTCTGGAACTGGACGTCAAGACCACCTTCCTGCGCCTGTACATCCCACAAACCGCGACCCTGTTCAAAATCAACACCGGGGCCGCCCGCACCTGGACGGTATCGCTGCTCGATGCCGCGCTGCATAACTTCCAGGAATCGGAAACAGCCGCAGATGCCTTCGAATCCGCTTCGACCTTCATTACCGAGCCGTCGTCCACAGGGCAGTTCGAAACGTTGCCGGCGATCAAGCACAAAATCACGGTCCAGGCCTTCGCCCGGCTATGCCGTGAACTCGATATCGGTGGCCAGTACACCGCGTATCTCAAGGAATTTGTGGGGCTGACCAACCCGTTGGCCGGTGCCGCGTTGAAATCCAGCACGATCAGCCTGAACAAGGCCGCACTCAGGTCGGCGCTGCAGATGGCACACATCCGCAAGGATATTCCAGATGATGCGCACCTCGCGCTCCTGCGCATGGTTGAAGGAGGTTCGAGGGCGCGACTCAATGGCCAGCCGCTCTATGGCCACGACCTGACCCTGATGTCATCCTCGCTGACCGGCATTGTCATTTTCGCGCCGAGCCTTGAGCGGGCACGCAAGAGTACGCGGCTCATTGCCTATATTCCCGATGACCCAGAACATCCGCTCAAGCAATACCCCGACACGCTGGCGTTCATGACCGACCTGACCCGCAAGCTGCGGACACCCGCTTATCAAACGTTCTTCAGCCGGTTCGTCGAGCACAAGGAACGCGGACACTTTTTCGCCGATCTCAACAGCCGCCTCCAGACCGTGACCTGGCATCAGCACCAGCCCGGCGATCCATTGCCGAGCTGGCGCGAAACGCCGGTCGAGCGTCCCAATCTGCGTTTCTCCGTGCTCCCGATCAAAGCGGACCTGTGGAACCATGGCTATCAGCGGCAGCTGAACAAAATCCTCAACGACGCCAGCACTGTCGCCGTCTCCACCGCCAGCGCCGATCGAGACGCCCGCTGGGCATTGTGGGATGCCTTCAGCAAAGTGGCCTCCAGGATCCTTGAAGCTGCGTCGTTCGTGGCGGCGCCCTTGGTGCCGTTGTTTGGTGAATTGATGCTGGGATACATGGCCTACCAGTTACTGGACGAGAGCTTCGAAGGCATCGTGGACATGGCTGAAGGGCTGAAAACAGAGGCGTTCGGACACCTGATGACGTTCGTCGAAACCGTCGTTCAAGTCGGGACATTCGCGGTGGGCGGTGCAATCGCCGCCGGCGCCTTCAGCCGGCTTCTGCCCCGTGAAGCCGTCGCGCTCATCGACCCGCTCAAACCTGTCGCCACAGCCGGAGGCAAAACCCGTTACTGGATGCCGGATCTCACACCTTATGAACAGACACTCAGTTTGCCCGAAGGGGTAAAGCCCAATCATCTGGGCTTGTACCAACACGCGGGCAAAACGATGCTGCGCCTTGAGGGAAAACTGTATTCAGTGAAACCCGACCCCATGTCGGACAGGTTCCAGATTGAGCATCCGCGCCGCAACAATGCTTATCAGCCGTCGCTGCGGCATAACCACCACGGCGCCTGGCAAACCGAACTGGAGCAACCGCTGTACTGGGAGCGGGAAAAGGTCATGCGTCGTCTTGGCCATAGTGTCGAGTCGTTCACCAGTGCCGAGCGCGAACAGATCCTGCGGATCAGCGGCTACCACGACAACGTATTGCGCCAGGCGCATGTCGAAAACTATCGCCCGCCTTCGCTGCTGACTGACACGATCAAGCGTTGGCGGATCAACCGTGACATCGAAACGTTTATCGAACAGATCGGCAGCGATCAACCCGGGCACTATCAAAAAGCCGATACCGCCCTGCAGCATGCACTGCTGACACGCCATGACTCATGGCCGGTCGATACGCCACTGCCGACACCGGCAACTCAAACGCCAGCCTTCAGACAGCAAACGGCAACACTGGCCCGCCAATATCGCAAGTCGTTGTTCGAGCGGCTCTACAGCACTCAGGAACACACCGATGATGTGCAGGTTCAGCAACTGCTCGCCGATGTGCAGGGCCTGCCGACCGATGTGGCGCAAGAGCTGGTGAGCAATGCCACCGGCACCGAGTTACGCCAGCTGCACGGTGGGCGCGTGCCTCAGCGGCTAAAGGACGCGGCGAACAAAGCCATGGAGGCAGTCCGCGCAACCCGCGCCTATGAAGGCCTTTATACCGACGCGCTGGAAAACGTCGACACCCACAGAGTGGCCCTGCACAGCCTGAACGCACTGCCCGGCTGGCCGGACGGACTACGCATCGAAGTGGTGCGGGATTACTCCAGCGAGGGCACCGTGCGCGACAGCATTGGCCCGACCGATGCAGCCATCGTGAAAACACTGGTGGCCAACGAGGATGGCACCTATCACGTTGATCAGGAGACACCCGGTGATTTCTACCAGGCACTCTTTCAAACGTTGCCCCAGGCCCATCGCAATGCGTTCAGCCCTGCCATCGCTGACGCCCAGGTCCTCAGACAGCGCATTGCCGAAAACGCGCTGGACCAGCCGACGCTACGCACTCTGTTTGCCAGGCATCCCCATCGAAAACCCTACTACGACCCGACCACCATGCGCCTTCCTGGTGGTGCGGAGGGCTATGACCGCGGCAATCGCATGACACCCACCCTCAACGACAGGGTCCGGGAGGTTTATCCCGATCTGTCCCAGGATCAATTGCAGTCCGTGGTCCAGGCGTTGCAAAGCCACCCCGATGGCGCTCGGGTAGCACTCTCACGCGTACACCGCGAGCTGAACCGATTGCATCTGGATCTGGGTCGATGGATCAGCGAAGCCCCGACGGCGCACCCCGACACCGGGGTTGCGTTGAGCGCCCTGGAGCGCCAGGCCGAACAACACATTCGCAGGTTGCTGGCGCAGGAAATCCAGCGCGCCTGGCGGCGCCAAACCGATCGGGATTTTGACACCGCGGACGACATGGAGCGGTACGTGCTCAGGTTCGACGAACCGATGCTGGGTGATCTGCCATCGTTGACCGCAGATTTCAGTCATGTGTCGCAGCTGTCCCTGGAAGGCAGCCATGCAGCGCAAGGTGTTGCTGGTTTTCTACAGGGCTTCAGCGGACTTCGCCGACTGGAACTGCGCCGTTTCTCCCTGACCACCCTCCCCGATGCCATCACCCGGATGCCGCAGCTTGAAGCGCTGGTGTTAAGCGATTGCGGCATCAGGGTAGACGCCCCCACCTGGTTGAAGCTGACGTCATTAAACAAACTGACCATGCTGGATCTTTACCGCAACCCGTTTGAAACGGTGCCCCGCATCGACTCGATGACTGAATTGACCCATCTGGACCTGAGCAGCACCAACCTGACCGAAATCCCGCCCGGCACTCTGCAACACCCGCGCCTGGACACCCTTCTGCTGATGAACAATGGAATCAGCGAACTGCCGGCAGCCTTGTTCGACAGTCCGCTGTATGAAAAGCGTGGCATACACCTCACGCACAATCCGGTTTCCGACAGCTCGCGACAACTCATCAAAAACCATCACGTCGACAGCGCTTTCGACATGGGCGTTTTCGCACCCGAGGCAGACATTGATCGTGTCAGGGCACTCTACCCAGGCATGGAAGTCGAGCAAGCCAGCGAGTTCGTCTACGAATTGCCCGGCACGCTGGAGGAAGGTCGGGTAGCGTTGACGCGCCTGGAAGAAGAGCTGAGCCAATTGAGGAACGATCTGTCTGCCTGGACCGCCGCTCTTCCGGACCTGCATCCACTGACAGACGAACCCTTCAGCGCAGCTCAACTGCTTGTCGAGCACGCCAACCGCGACGAATTCAAGCAAGCCCTTGAGAACTGCTGGCAACGGGATGCGGAGCTGGATAACTTCAGCGATACGCTTGAACCCACCTACGATCTGACACTTTCCACGGTCATCAATGGAGAACTGCCTGCCCTGAGCGCTGATTTCAGCCATGTGTCGTCACTGGAGTTTCGCAGTGCGGAGGGGGTGACGCGCATCGGACGTTTCCTGGAGTCCTTTCCCAACCTGAAAAGCCTCAGGCTGCGCAGCTGTGACCTTGGCGACATACCGGAGGCGGTGTTCAAAATGGGTCAACTCAGGGCTATGTCACTCCCCGAGTGTCGCGTCAGTCTGTCATCAGAATCGGTCGCCGCCCTGGCGGGGATGGAACAGCTCGACTATCTCGACCTGGGCTCGAACCCGCTAGGACAGACGCCTGATGTGAGTCAGATGCCGGCACTGGCGACCGTGCTGCTGAACGACACCGGCATCAACCGGATACCGGATGGACTGTTACAGCTGGCCGAGCTGGACTGGGCAGACTTGAGCGGCAACGCCATCACCGAGGTGCCCAGTGACTTGTCGGAACTGCCGGTGGACGTCGCAGATAATATTTCGTTGAGGGGAAATCCATTTTCCGAGGAAAGCCTGTTACGGCTGATCGCTTACTTCGAACGCACGGGCGCGGATTTTGGTGTGGAAGCCGTGATCAATCGGGGTGAAATAGAAATCTCCGACTCTGAAGGTTCGGAGATCGACGAGTAGTACAGCGCTCGATCATGGCGCGGTTGATCGATCAACCGCGCTCCGACGGCACCGACGACAACTCGAACGGGCTGCTGCTGCGCCGCTGGTTGCGATCCTCCCGCGGCGTAGCACCGAAGAAGTTGCGATAGGCACTGGAGAAATGCGGCCCCGAAGAGAAGCCACACGACAGGCCGATCTGAATGATCG
>NZ_JBFTMK010000214.1:0-7703 GCF_056396965.1 Pseudomonas sp. 05N434 | reverse complement strand
CTCCATAGCTCCCCCGTGCGCAGTACATCAGCCGATGCGTTCGAAAATCTTCTCGATTTTTTCTTTCAACGCCTGGGCTGTGAAGGGTTTGACCACATAGCCGTTAACACCGGCCTGGGCCGCTTCGATGATTTGCTCGCGCTTGGCTTCGGCGGTCACCATCAGCACCGGCAGGTGCTTGAGCCTTTCATCGGCGCGCACCGCACGAAGCAGGTCGATGCCGGTCATACCGGGCATGTTCCAGTCGGTAACCAGAAAATCGAAGTTACCGCTTTGCAGCATCGGCAACCCGGTCAGCCCGTCATCGGCTTCGGCGGTGTTGGTGAACCCAAGGTCACGCAACAGGTTTTTTATGATCCGCCGCATCGTTGAGAAGTCATCAACGATGAGGATTTTCATGTTCTTGTCCAATTCGACCTCCAAGCAGTCTTAAACGCGCCCAGCACCTGGACGCGCCATTTCAATCAATCCGGCAAAGCACTCAATGACTGTCTGGAGCACAACAGATCGAGACCGGTACGGTTCAACACCACACCAGCTCCATTCGCAGTGTCCCCACACTGCCTTCAGCGCGCTCGCCACTCCCCCAAACGCCCCCGCAAACGGGCCGCGCACTGGCTGTGTAACTGGCTGACCCGCGACTCGCTGACCCCCAGGACCTCACCGATTTCCTTGAGATTCAACTCTTCGTCGTAGTACAGCGCCAACACCAGTCGCTCACGCTCCGGCAAATTGGCAATCGCGTCCGCCAGCGCCGCCTGGAAGCGTTCATCTTCCAGATCGCGTGACGGCTCGAGATGAGCACTCGCGCCATCCTCATGCAGCCCTTCGTGTTCGCCGTCCTGCAACAGATCGTCGAAACTGAATAACCGGCTGCCCAGGGTGTCGTTCAAAATCCCGTAATAATCGTCGAGACTCAATTGGAGTTCGGCCGCAACTTCGTGATCTTTAGCGTCACGGCCGGTTTTAGCTTCAATCGAGCGAATCGCGTCGCTGACCATGCGGGTATTGCGGTGGACCGAACGTGGCGCCCAGTCCCCCTTGCGCACTTCATCGAGCATCGCGCCGCGGATTCGAATGCCCGCGTACGTCTCGAAACTCGCGCCTTTGCTGGCGTCGTATTTGGTTGATACTTCAAGCAGGCCGATCATCCCGGCCTGGATCAGGTCTTCGACCTGGACACTGGCCGGCAGACGCGCCAGCAAGTGGTAGGCAATGCGTTTGACCAGTGGCGCGTAACGCTCGATCAGCTCGTACTGCGCGTCACGTGCCGACTGCTTGTAGAGGTTGTAACCGCTGGCTGTCATAGCACGGGTCCTGCAGTTTGTTGCACGAGGCGCTCGACGAAAAACTCCAGATGTCCACGAGGGTTGGCCGGCAGTGGCCAGGTATCGACTTTCTGCGCAATGGCCTTGAACGCCAGGGCGCACTTGGAACGCGGAAAGGCTTCATACACCGCGCGTTGCTTCTGCACCGCCTTGCGTACGCTTTCGTCGTAAGGCACTGCGCCGACGTATTGTAAGGCGACGTCGAGGAAGCGATCCGTGACCTTGGTCAACTTGGCGAACAGGTTGCGGCCTTCCTGCGGGCTCTGCGCCATGTTGGCCAGGACGCGGAAGCGGTTCATGCCGTAGTCGCGGTTAAGCAGTTTGATCAGCGCGTAGGCGTCGGTGATCGAGGTCGGTTCGTCGCACACCACCAGCAAGACTTCCTGCGCGGCGCGCACGAAGCTGACTACCGAGTCACCAATGCCCGCAGCGGTGTCGATCACCAATACGTCGAGGTTGTCGCCGATATCACTKAACGCCTGGATCAGGCCGGCATGCTGGGCCGGGCTCAGATGAACCATGCTCTGGGTGCCGGAGGCGGCCGGGACGATGCGGATACCGCCAGGCCCTTGCAACAGCACGTCGCGCAGCTCACAGCGGCCTTCGATCACGTCGGCCAGCGTGCGTTTGGGTGTCAGTCCCAACAGAACGTCGACGTTCGCCAGCCCCAGATCGGCATCCAGCAGCATGACGCGCCGGCCGAGCTCAGCTAGAGCCAGGGACAAGTTCACTGACACGTTAGTCTTCCCGACGCCACCTTTGCCGCCGGTCACCGCGATCACCTGTACGGGATGCATGCTGCCCATGTTATTTCTTTACCTTGTCTTACTTAGACGGAGGCCACATTACTGGCTGCGCGTTCACCATCGGAACAATGCATGGCAGACCATCGATGTAGGTACAAAAAATGTTCATTAACACCTCAGCCAACCTGCTTGGTCGGGCTGTGGTAAATATCAGCGAACATGTCAGCCATGGCTTCTTCGCTGGGTTCTTCCTGCATTTGTACGCTAACGGCGCGGCTGACCAACTGATGACGACGTGGCAGATGCAAATCATCCGGAATCCGTGGACCATCGGTCAGGTAAGCCACCGGCAACTCATGACTGATCGCCAGGCTCAACACCTCGCCCAGACTTGCCGTTTCATCCAGTTTAGTCAGGATGCAGCCGGCGAGGCCGCAGCGTTTGTAACTGTGATAAGCGGCAGTTAGAACCTGTTTCTGGCTGGTGGTTGCCAGGACCAGATAATTTTTTGATTTGATGCCGCGCCCGGCCAGGCTTTCGAGCTGCATCCGCAGTGCCGGATCGCTGGCCTGAAGGCCGGCGGTATCGATCAGCACCACGCGTTTGCGCAGCAAGGGCTCCAGCGCCTGCACCAGGGATTGACCCGGATCGACGTGGGTCACCGACACGTTAAGGATCCGGCCCAGCGTCTTGAGCTGTTCCTGGGCACCAATGCGATAGCTGTCCATGCTCACCAGCGCGATGTTCTGCGCGCCGTACTTGAGCACGTAACGGGCCGCGAGCTTGGCCAGCGTGGTGGTCTTGCCCATGCCGGCCGGACCGACCATGGCAATCACACCGCCCTCTTCCAGTGGCTCGACTTCCGGGGTGGCGATCATCCGCGCCAGGTGCGCGAGCAACATGCGCCAGGCCTGACGAGGCTCTTCAATGTCGGTAATCAGTGCCAGCAGATCGCGCGACAACGGGCCGGACAGGCCGATGCGTTGCAGGCGACGCCAGAGGTTGGCCTGGGCCGGACGGCTGCCTTGCAGCTGATTCCAGGCCAGCGAGCCAAGCTGCACTTCCATCAGTTCACGCAGGCTGTTGAGCTCGAAACGCATCGAATCGAATGCGCGCGGATCGACACCGGTCGCCGCAGCAGGCGCGGGGGCCGGACGCCGAGGTTCGGCGAGCGCCGGTTCGATCAGCGGTTCGGCGGCGGTCAACGGCAGGCCGGCGAACAACTGGCGATTGGTGGTCTTGTCGCTCTCGCCATCGCCGCGCAGGCTCAGTTCGGCCTGGGCGGTGACGATCCGCGACTGGGTCTTGCGCAGCTCATCCTCGAGTTCCATGTTCGGAACACGCGGGGCCAGCGCCGACAATTTGTAATCCAGGGCAGCCGTCAGCTCGACACCGCCGGCGATCCGGCGATTGCCAATGATGGCGGCATCAGCGCCCAGCTCATCACGAACCAGTTTCATGGCCTGACGCATATCGGCGGCGAAAAAACGCTTAACTTGCATAAACCACTACCTCAGCCGTTGGGCCCTACTGTCGCAACGATGGTCACTTGCTTGTTGTCAGGAATTTCCTGGTAAGCCAACACGTGCAAACCCGGCACCGCCAGCCGACCGAATCGCGAGAGCATCGCGCGAACCGGACCGGCCACCAGCAGAATCACCGGCTGACCTTGCATTTCCTGACGCTGCGCCGCATCGATCAACGAGCGTTGCAGTTTTTCCGCCATGCTTGGCTCCAGCAGAACGCCCTCTTCCGAGCCTTGTCCTGCCTTCTGAAGACTATTGAGCAATATTTGTTCCAACCTTGGTTCCAAGGTGATCACAGGCAGCTCCGACTCAGTGCCTACAATGCTTTGCACGATTGCACGGGATACGCCGACGCGCACTGCGGCCACCAAAGCGGCGGTATCTTGACTCTTGGCGGCGTTGTTCGCGATGGCTTCGGCGATGCTGCGGATGTCCCGCACCG
Organism: Pseudomonas sp. 05N434; assembly: GCF_056396965.1. Classification (NCBI taxonomy): domain Bacteria; kingdom Pseudomonadati; phylum Pseudomonadota; class Gammaproteobacteria; order Pseudomonadales; family Pseudomonadaceae; genus Pseudomonas; species Pseudomonas sp. 05N434. The sequence goes on along the minus strand of NZ_JBFTMK010000214.1, from coordinate 3,661 downwards.
GCACCTGTTCGGCCAGCAACGCCTGCAAGACTTTGAGCAGTTGCGACAGCGAAACCACCCCCGGCACCAGCTCTTCGGCCAGCTTCGGTGAGCTTTTGGCCAGCAATTGCATGAGTTGCTGGACTTCTTCGTGGCCGATCAGCTCGCTGGAGTGCTTGTACAGAATCTGGTTCAAGTGGGTCGCCACCACCGTACTGGCATCGACCACGGTGTAACCGAGGGATTGCGCCTGGGCACGCTGGCTGATTTCGATCCACACCGCTTCCAGGCCAAAAGCCGGATCTTTGGCGGTGATGCCATTGAGCGTGCCGTAGACCTGACCCGGGTTGATCGCCAGTTCGCGCTCCGGGTAAATCTCCGCTTCAGCCAGGATCACGCCCATCAGGGTCAGKCGATAGGCGCTAGGCGCCAGGTCGAGGTTGTCACGGATATGCACAGTCGGCATCAGGAAGCCCAGGTCCTGGGAGAGCTTTTTACGCACCCCCTTGATCCGCGCCAGCAACTGCCCACCCTGGTTGCGATCCACCAGCGGAATCAGGCGGTAGCCCACTTCCAGGCCAATCATGTCGATCGGCGTCACGTCATCCCAGCCAAGCTCCTTGGTTTCCTGAGCCCGGGCCGGTGACGGCAGCAACTCCTGCTGACGCTTGACCTCTTGCAGGGCCTGAACCTTGACCGCGTTCTGCTTCTTCCAGAACAGGTAAGCGCCACCGGCCGCCAGGGCTGCCATGGACAGAAAGGAGACGTGTGGCATGCCGGGCACCAGGCCCATCACCGCCATCAAGCCTGCGGCCACCGCCAAGGCTTTCGGCGAGGCGAACATCTGACGATTGATTTGTTTACCCATGTCTTCCGAGCCGGAAGCACGGGTCACCATGATCGCGGCAGCGGTCGACAACAGCAGTGATGGCAATTGCGCCACCAAACCGTCACCGATGGTCAACAGCGCATAAACCTTGCCGGCATCACCAAAGCTCATGCCGTGCTGGAAGATACCCACCGCCATGCCGCCGATCAGGTTGATGAACAGAATCAGCAGACCGGCGATGGCATCACCGCGCACGAATTTGCTGGCACCGTCCATGGAACCGTAGAACTCGGCCTCCTGGGCGACTTCCATCCGGCGCAGTTTCGCCTGGTTCTGATCGATCAGGCCGGCGTTCAAGTCGGCGTCGATCGCCATCTGTTTACCGGGCATCGCGTCGAGGGTGAAACGCGCGCTCACCTCGGAAATCCGCCCGGCGCCCTTGGTTACCACGACGAAGTTGATGATCATCAAAATCGCGAAGACCACGATACCGACCACGTAGTTACCGCCGATCACCACTTCACCGAAGGCCTGGATCACCTTACCGGCGGCGGCATGGCCGTCCTGACCGTGGAGCATCACCACCCGCGTGGAGGCCACGTTCAGCGCCAGTCGCAGCAATGTCGCCACCAGCAGAATGGTCGGGAACACCGCAAAATCCAGCGGCCGCAAGGCGTACACGCAGACCAGCAACACGACGATGGACAAGGCAATGTTGAAGGTGAAAAACACGTCCAGCAGGAACGGCGGCACCGGCAACATCATCATGGCCAGCATGACCAGCAGCAACAGCGGCACGCCCAGATTGCCCCGACTGAGGTCGGCGACGTTTGTGCGGGCACTGTTGATTAACTGAGAGCGATCCACCGGTTTTCCCCGTTCCTTTAAAGCAAACTTTTGACGCCTGAAGCAGGCGCAGGGCGGCTATTGCAAGAAGCCTTCCAACTTTTGCCAAGGAGGGAAATAGATAGATTTGTTGAGCCCGGGGTAGCAGCTGCCGAGCTGCGCGAGGCTGCGTTCGGCTGCGCAGCAGTCGCAAATCCTGTGCGAGGACTGCGTCCTCGAACGCAGCCTCGCAAGCTCGGCAGCTGCTACGAACAAGGTGGATCAGAGGCGGGACATGACATCGCTCAAGTTCACTGCCCCACCATTCGTCCAAAGACCTGCACAGCCGTAAGTTTTGATAGTAGCCAAAACGGCCTTATGGGTATTGGATGGTGATCATCAGCGTTGGTAATACCAAGCGCCGGAGCAGCGATCATGCCCAAGAAAGCGGTCAAGTCATTCAACGATGCCAAAGGCTTCGATCTGGTTGCGCCCAAGCAACAGGACGACAGGAAGAAACAGGAAAACAGTATCGCGAAAGAGCCCGGCAATGAAAAAGCCAAGAGGCGGCATCAGCGCCCGTAGGCGCTGTCGAAGGCGGCGATCTTTTTGATTTCAGAACCGTAGACCCGATCAGGAATCGCGTCGCAGATCCGGCGGAATCGGCAAATCATCTTTCAGCGGATCCGGACGTTTGCCCTTGCCCGCGCGGTACTGGCGGATCTGGTAGACGTACGCCAATACCTGAGCCACCGCCAGATACAGCCCGCCTGGAATTTCCTGATCCAGTTCCGTGGAGTAGTAAATCGAACGCGCCAGGGCGGGCGATTCGAGTAACTGCACTTGGTTGGCCACGGCGATTTCGCGGATCTTCAAGGCCAGGAAGTCGCTACCCTTGGCGATCAGCATCGGCGCACCACCCTTCTCCGGATCGTACTTGAGCGCCACGGCGTAGTGGGTCGGGTTGGTGATGACCACGTCGGCGTCGGGGATCGCGGCCATCATTCGCCGCTGCGACATCTCGCGCTGCAACTGGCGAATGCGCTGTTTGACCTCCGGCCGCCCCTCCTGATCCTTGTGCTCGTCACGCACTTCCTGCTTGGTCATCAGCAGCTTATTGTGGCTTTCCCAGAGCTGCACCGGCACGTCGACCGCCGCGATGATGATCAGCCCGCAAGCCATCCACAAGGTGCTCCAGCCGACCACTTGCAGGCTGTGAATGATCGCCATGTCCAACGGCTCATGAGCGATGCGCAGCAGATCGTCGATGTCCGACGACAAGACGGCCAACGCCACGAACAACACGATGAAAAACTTCGCCAGAGCCTTGAGCAGCTCCACCAGCGCCTTGACCGAGAACATTCGTTTCAGCCCTGCGGCGGGATTCATGCGACTGAACTTGGGCGCCATGGAGCCAGCCGCAAACAGCCAGCCCCCCAGGGAAATCGGGCCGATCAGCGCGGCCAGCAGCAAGGTGATCATCACCGGCTGAATCGCGAACAAGGCGATCTGTCCCGAATGCAGCAGATAAGTCGCCATGGAGCGCTGATCCAGAATCACCTCTCGCGAGAGCGAGAAGTTCATGCGCATCAGCTCCATCAAATCCTGGGCCAGGGCGCCACCAAAAATCAGCAGCCCACCGGCGCCGGCGAGCATGACCGCCAGGGTGTTGAGCTCCTTGGAGCGCGCAATCTCACCCTTCTCACGGGAGTCCTTTTTGCGTTTCTCCGTGGGGTCTTCTGTTTTGTCCTGACCGCTTTCGCTCTCAGCCATGACTCAGCGCGCCTGTGCCAGTTCGCGTAACAACTGCAAGGCCTCGGCGGCCAGCGGTTGATACTGATTGAGAATGTCCGCCAGGCCGACCCAGACGATGAACAGTCCAAGTACCAGGGTCAGCKGGAAACCGATCGAGAAGATGTTCAGCTGCGGCGCCGCCCGGGTCATCACGCCAAATGCAATATTGACCACCAGCAACGCGGTGATCGCCGGCAGCACCAGCAACAGCGCCGCACCAAGCACCCAGCCGAG
>NZ_JBFTMK010000213.1:0-14433 GCF_056396965.1 Pseudomonas sp. 05N434 | reverse complement strand
GGCTTTCTGGCTCTCCGGCAGCGCATTGGCGACACTAAGGATGGCGCCTTTCTCGAAGTAATAGAGCAGATCCTTGTCTTCCCAGGGATTGTGCAGCTCCACTAGGTCCAACGCACCCTGGAGGTTGCCCACCAATAGTTGGTCATTGGTCTGTTGCATCTCCTGATCATAATTTCGGTACGCGGCACAGCCACTCAGTTGTAGGGCGAAACTCAGCAGCAAAGAGAACAACAGGCAGGAGCGCATGGACGATGATTCTTCCCTGATCGGATACCGCGAGGAGATAGCAGTTTGCCGCCCAATGTACACGCCGTTATACGGGAAATACCAACAAAGCTTGAGCGAAACTCATTGGAAGTGAACAATGTGTTACTTCGTATTTCCATTTGAGATTTATTCATGACTGGCTCCTCTCGTTTTCTGGCGTGGCTCGTGCTGCCGATGATCGCGTTCTGCAGCTTCAATGCGCTGGCCGAAACCGCGGAGGGTGCGCCCAAGGCCCTGCATTTGCTCGATTACATTGCMGCCGATTACCCGACGGCGGTCGAGGGAGGCAAGGTTATTGATGAGGCTGAGTATCTCGAACAGCAGACATTCCTGGGGGAGCTGCAAGGGTTGATCGCCGATTTGCCGGCCAAACCCCAGCGTGCCGAACTGGAGCAGGGCGTTAACGGTCTGCGCACCGCGATCGCCGCTCGCAAGGACGGCGCGGACGTCACCCGTCAGGCGCGGCAGCTGGGGGCAAAACTGGCGGTGACCTATGAAGTCAGCCAGGCTCCGGTCATTACCCCGGACCCGACCCGCGCCGCGCCGCTGTATGCCCAGCAATGCTCGGTGTGCCATGGCGATACGGGCATCGGTGACGGCCCGGCAGGTGTCGGCATGACGCCACCGCCGACCAATCTGCGCGATGCCGCGCGACTGGACCGTCTGAGCCTCTACGCGCTTTACAACACGCTGGGTATGGGCGTCGAAGGTACTGACATGCCGGCCTTCGCCGATCAGCTGGATGATCGTCAGCGTTGGGACCTGGCGACCTACATCGCCGGCTTCAGCGCCGATCCGGCCGCGGCAAAATCCGAAAAAACCTACAACATCGCCGACCTGGCGCGTCAGACGCCAGCCGAAGTGCAGGCCGTCGAAGGTCCGCAAGCGGCCGCGACCTTCCGCGCGCAACGAGCGCAACCGCCGCAGGTCAAGCGTGGCCCGGGACAATTGCTTGAATACACGGCGGCCACGCTGGACAAGAGTATCGCCGCCTATCGCGCTGGCGAGCACGATCAGGCCTACGACCTGTCGGTGGCGGCGTACCTGGAAGGCTTCGAACTGGTTGAAAGCTCTCTGGACAACGTCGACGCCAACGTACGCAAAGACACTGAAAAGTCCCTGATGGCTTACCGTCAGTCGTTGCAGGACGGCTTGCCAGTGGCCCAGGTCGAGCAACGTCTGGAAGTGGCCAAGGCCAAGCTGAAAGAATCCGCTGGCCTGCTCGGTAGCGATGGCTTGAGCTGGTCGCTGAGCTACATTTCCGGTCTGTTGATTCTGTTGCGAGAAGGTCTGGAAGCCATTCTGGTGCTCGCGGCGGTCCTCGCGTTCCTGCGCAATACCGGCCAGCAATCGGCGGTGCGCAGCGTCAACATCGGTTGGGGCCTGGCGCTGTTGGCCGGGCTGGCGACCTGGGCGGTGGCGGCGTATGTGATTGACGTCAGCGGGGCCCAGCGTGAGCTGCTGGAGGGGGCCACTGCGCTGTTTGCCAGTGTCATGGTGCTCTGGCTCGGTGTATGGATGCACGACCGTCGCCACGCAGCGGCCTGGCAGGATTACATCAAGAGCAGCCTGGTGAGCGGCGGTGGGCGTTTCGGGTTTGCGATCCTGGCGTTCTTCTCGGTGTATCGCGAACTGTTCGAAGTGATCCTGTTTTACGAAACCTTGTGGTTGCAGGCGGGGCCTGCGGGGCATAACGCCGTAATGGCTGGCGGCGCGACGGCGCTGGTTATGCTGGTCGGTCTGGCCTGGGTGATTCTGCGCGGCTCGGCAAAGCTGCCGCTGGCACTGTTCTTCGGCATCAATGCCGGATTGCTGTGCGCGTTGTCGGTGGTGTTTGCCGGCCATGGCGTGAAGGCGTTGCAGGAAGCCGGGGTCTTCGGCACGCGGCCGGTACCGTTCTTTGACTTCGACTGGTTGGGGATCCACGCTGACGCGTATTCGCTGAGTGCCCAGGCTGTGGCGATCATTGCGATCATCGTGCTGTACAGTCGCAGCCGGATGGCCGAGAAGCGGCAGTTGCCGGCTTCTTAAAAGCATTCGCTGCGCTCATATTCGCGGGCAAGCCCGCTCCCACAGGTTCAGCGCTAACCTTATGGGAGCGGGCTTGCCCGCGATGCTTTTCAATAGAGGAAATCCAATGCGCGTATGGATCGATGCCGACGCCTGCCCTCGGGCAGCCAAGGATCTAGTGGTGAAGTTCGCCCTCAAGCGCCAGTTCGAAGTGGTACTGGTGGCCGGTCAGCCGCAGATCAAGCCGGGCCTTGCGCTGGTGAAACTGATCGTGGTGCCCAGCGGCCCGGATGCCGCCGACGATTACCTGGTGGAACACGCGGTGCCGGGGGAGTTGGTGATTTGCAGCGATGTGCCGCTGGCGGATCGGCTGGTGAAGAACGGCGTTGCGGCGCTGGATCCGCGGGGTAAGGAGTTCGATGCGCAGAACATGGGCGATCGACTCGCGGTGCGTAACCTGTTCACCGACTTGCGCGAGCAGGGGCAGATGAGCGGCGGCCCGGCGCCGTTCGGCGAGCGCGAGAAACAGGCGTTCGCCAATGCGCTGGACCGGATATTGACCCGGTTGTCGCGTAAAGCTTGAGCAAGACGGTAATGATCGTTCCCACGCGGAGTGGGAACAATCGCGAGTGTTACTCGTCGTTTTCGTGGGTCAGTTCCAGTACGCGGTCGACCAATTTGTTGATGCCGGAAGCGGCTTCGCTGATCGATTGCGCGAGCATGTACGCCGGCGTGCTCACCAGCTTGCGCGCCTTGTCTTCGACAATGTCGGTCACTGCGCACTCGGCGTGGGTGGCGCCCATCTTGTTCATCGCGGCGGCGGTATCGGCATCGTTGCCGATGGTGCAGGTCACGCCCGGGCCGTAGATTTTTGCCGCCAGGGCCGGCGAGATGCAGATCAGCCCCACCGGTTTGCCAGCCTCGGCGAACGCTTCGGTCAACGCCAGGACGTCAGGTTGAACGCTGCAGCCGGCGCCTTCGACGGCAAAGTTCGACAGGTTCTTGGCCGCCCCGAAACCGCCGGGAACGATCAGCGCATCGAAGTCTTCGACGTCCGCTTCACGGATATCCTTGATGTTGCCCCGGGCGATTCGCGCCGATTCCACCAGCACGTTGCGCGATTCGGGCATTTCTTCGCCAGTCAGGTGGTTGATCACATGTAACTGCGCGATGTTGGGTGCGAAGCACTGCACCTGGGCACCGCGCTGGTCCAGCCGCAGCAGGGTGATCACGCTTTCGTGGATCTCGGCGCCGTCGTACACGCCACAGCCGGAAAGGATCACTGCAATTTTTTTGCTCATGGGCTTTTCTCCAGATTCATGGCGTTAAATGTCCACTAATTTGTCACTCGTTGCCATAGGGTTAATTCGCGGCTACACCTAATCTCTGCTGAACGATTCCGATCAGGTCGCGTCATGAACTTCATTCTGTATGCGGTGCCGTTTTTCTTTGTGCTGATTGCGGTCGAGTTGTTGGCCGACCGTTGGCGCGGGGTGAGCAATTACCGCGTGGCAGACGCGATCAACAGCCTCAGCACCGGCGTATTGTCGACTACCACGGGCCTGTTGACCAAAGGTGTCGGCCTGGTCACTTATGCCTTCGCCCTGGAACATCTGGCCTTGATCGAGCTGTCGGCCGACAGTGTCTGGGTCTGGGTGTTTGCATTCGTCTTCTACGACTTCTGCTACTACTGGCTGCACCGGATGGGCCATGAGCGCAACATCCTCTGGGCCGCGCATTCGGTGCATCACCAGAGCGAGGACTACAACCTCTCCACGGCCCTGCGCCAGACCAGCACCGGGTTTCTGTTGAGCTGGATTTTCTACCTGCCCCTGGCAGTGCTCGGCGTGCCGCTGCTGGTGTTCGTCAGCGTTGCGGCGTTGAACCTGCTGTACCAGTTCTGGGTGCATACCCGGCATATTCCCAAGCTTGGCTGGTTCGAGTGGTTCTTCGTCACGCCGTCCAATCATCGGGCTCACCATGCACAGAACGCTCTCTACATGGATCGCAACTACGGCGGGGTGTTCATTATTTGGGACCGTCTGTTCGGATCGTTCCAGGAAGAGGACGACAACGAACCGGTGATCTTCGGCGTGACCACGCCGCTGGCGAGCTGGAATCCGGTGTGGGCAAACGTGCAGTTTTACGCGCAGCTGTGGGATGACGCCCGGCGCGCCGAGCGCTGGTGGGACAAGCTGCGGATCTGGTTCATGCGCACCGGTTGGCGGCCGGCGGACGTGGCGGCCAAATACCCGATGAACAAGCCGGACCTGGCTCAGTTCCGCAAATTCGAGGTGCCGCTGGACGGACGTCAGCAGTGGTATGTGGCGCTGCAGTTCTGCGTCTACATCGCCTTGGGCAGTTACTTGATGAACTTGGAGCAGAGCCTGCCGACCGCAGCCCTGGTGTTGGGTTGGGGCGCCGTGGCGTTGGGGTTGTTCGTGTTGGGTGCAGCCCTGGAGAATCGCCCGCAGGCGTTGAAGCTGGAGCTGTTGCGGCTGGTGTCGAACCTGCCGCTGGTATGGCTGGCACCGATGGTCGGGCTATGGCCGGGCAGCGCGGTGGGCTGGGTGGTGCTGCTCAGTTACAGCCTGCTCAGCGGCATCGGTCTCTACTGTTGTAGAAACCGCGTCACTCGATGGGCGTCGTAGGTTCGCTGGACTTGGCCTGTTCGGCTTTCAATGCCTGCTCATCGGCGTAGATCYTTTTCGCCAAGCGGGCATTCTTGAAGCGCCGCCGCAGCCACAGGACAAAGCCCAGGACCAGCAGGGCGCCCAGCACCCACAGCTCGTATTTCTTGACACTGCCCAGCATACCTTCGAGCACCGCGCCGAAGTGATACGCAGCCGCTGCCAGCGCCGCAGCCCAGATGGCCGCGCCAATCCCGTTGAGCAGCAGATAGCGTCCCGGCGGATAGCCCGACAGACCGATTGCCACCGGCATCACGGTGCGCAAACCATAGACAAAGCGGAAGCTCAGCACCCAGATGTCCGGGTGCTTGCGGATATGTTCCAGTGCCCGATCGCCCATCAATTGCCAGCGCGGTTTGCGCGCCAGCAATTTGCGCCCGTGCTTGCGCCCCAGGAAGTACCACAGCTGATCGCCGGCATAACTGCCGAAGAACGCCACGACCACCACCAGGTTGATGTCCATGTACCCACGGAACGCGAGGAAGCCTGCGAGTACCAGAATGGTTTCGCCTTCGAAAAACGTGCCGAGGAACAGGGCAAAGTAGCCGAAGTCATGTAGGAATTGTTGGAGCATTGTCTGGGTGCTGGCGAAATGAACGCGCAGCCTAACCCTTCGTGCACATTCATGAAAGTGTCCAAATGTGTCTCGACGTGAACATTTCCTACAAGGACAATGGAATGCGGCTACCTGTCACAGGGGTGCACACAACTGTCATACGTTGGTCATAATGGCCGCTTATAACTGTCACGCTCGCCCGCCAGCGCGGGCTCAGGAGTCTGCCGTGAGCTTTACCCCCGCCAACCGTTTGTTTCCTGCAACCCGCCTGCGTCGCAACCGTCGTGATGATTTTTCGCGTCGTCTGGTCCGTGAAAACGTACTGACCGTCGATGACCTGATCCTGCCGGTGTTCGTGCTGGACGGTGAAAACCGTCGCGAAGCAGTGGCATCGATGCCGGGCGTCGAACGCCTGACCATCGATCTGTTGCTGGAAGAGGCTGCCAAGTGGGTCGAGCTGGGCATTCCGGCGCTGGCACTGTTCCCGGTGACGCCACCGGAACTCAAGTCACTGGATGCCGCCGAAGCCTGGAACCCCAACGGCATCGCCCAGCGCGCTACCCGCGCTCTGCGTGCGCAGTTCCCGGAGCTGGGTGTGATCACCGACGTCGCCCTGGACCCGTTCACCACTCATGGGCAAGACGGCATCCTCGACGAAGAAGGCTACGTGCAGAACGACATTACCGTCGACGCACTGGTTAAGCAGGCTTTGTCCCACGCCGAAGCCGGCGCTCAAGTGGTGGCTCCGTCAGACATGATGGACGGCCGCATTCAGGCGATCCGCGAAGCGCTGGAGCTGGCGGGGCACGTTAATGTGCGGATCATGGCCTACTCGGCCAAGTACGCCAGTGCCTACTACGGCCCGTTCCGCGATGCGGTGGGTTCGGCGTTGAACCTGGGCAAGGCCAACAAGGCCTCCTATCAGATGGACCCGGCCAACAGCAACGAAGCCCTGCACGAAGTGGCGGCCGACTTGTCAGAAGGCGCAGACATGGTCATGGTCAAGCCAGGCATGCCGTATCTGGATATTCTTTATCGRGTCAAGGAAGCGTTCAAAGTGCCGACCTTTGTGTATCAGGTCAGCGGCGAATACGCCATGCACATGGCGGCGATCCAGAATGGCTGGTTGAGCGAAGGGGTTATCCTCGAATCCCTGACCGCTTTTAAACGTGCAGGCGCTGATTCTGCTGATCTTCTCCAGCAACCTGGACGAGTTCTTCGAGATTCGTGTGGCCGGCCTGAAGAAGCAGATCACCTTCGCCCGTGAACAGGCTGGCGCCGATGGCCTGCAACCGCATCAGGCCCTGGCTCGCATCAGCGAATTGGTGCACGGTCACGTCGACCGCCAATACGCGATTCTCAACGACATTCTGTTGCCGGAACTGGAAAAACATCAGGTCCGCTTCATCCGTCGTCGTTACTGGACTACCAAGCTCAAGACTTGGGTCCGCCGTTATTTCCGCGACGAGATCGCGCCGATCATCACCCCGATCGGTCTCGACCCGACGCACCCGTTCCCGTTGCTGGTGAACAAGAGCCTGAACTTCATCGTCGAGCTCGAAGGCATCGACGCCTTCGGTCGCGATTCCGGCCTGGCGATCATCCCGGCGCCGCGTCTGCTGCCGCGGATCATCAAGGTGCCGGAAGAAGTCGGCGGCCCGGGTGACAACTATGTATTCCTGTCGTCGATGATCCACGCGCACGCCGACGACCTGTTCCAGGGCATGAAGGTCAAGGGCTGCTACCAGTTCCGCCTGACCCGGAACGCCGACCTCGCGGTCGATACCGAAGACGTGGAAGACCTGGCCCGCGCCCTGCGCGGCGAGTTGTTCTCCCGTCGCTATGGTGATGCGGTGCGGCTGGAAGTGGCCGACACCTGCCCGAAACACCTGTCCGATTACCTGCTCAAGCAGTTCAACCTGCAGGAGACCGAGCTGTATCAGGTCAATGGTCCGGTCAACCTGACCCGGCTGTTCAGCATCACCGGCCTGGACAGTCATCCGGAGCTGCAATACACGCCGTTCACCCCGCAGATCCCGAAACTGCTGCAGAACAGCGAGAACATTTTCAGCGTGATCAGCAAGCAGGACATCTTGCTTCTGCACCCGTTCGAGTCCTTCACCCCGGTGGTCGACTTGCTGCGTCAGGCGGCCAAGGATCCACACGTGTTGGCGGTTCGCCAGACGTTGTATCGCAGCGGCGCCAACTCGGAGATCGTCGATGCGCTGGTGGATGCGGCGCGGAACGGCAAGGAAGTGACGGCGGTGATCGAATTGCGCGCGCGGTTCGATGAAGAATCCAACCTGCAGCTGRCCAGCCGTCTGCAGGCGGCCGGCGCCGTGGTGATTTACGGCGTGGTCGGCTTCAAGACCCACGCCAAGATGATGCTGATTCTGCGTCGCGAAGCCGGCGAGATTGTTCGCTACGCTCACTTGGGTACCGGCAACTACCACGCGGCCAACGCCCGTCTGTACACCGACTACAGCCTGCTGACCTCCGACGATGCCTTGTGCGAAGACGTCGGCAAACTGTTCAGCCAGTTGATCGGCATGGGCAAAACCCTGCGCATGAAAAAACTGCTGCACGCGCCGTTCACGTTGAAGAAGGGCATGCTCGACATGATTGCCCGGGAGACGCAATTCGCCCTCGACGGCAAACCGGCGCACATCATCGCCAAGTTCAACTCGCTGACCGATCCAAAGGTCATCCGCGCGTTGTACAAGGCCAGCCAGTCCGGGGTACGCATCGATCTGGTGGTGCGCGGCATGTGCTGCCTGCGACCGGGCATCGCCGGGGTATCGCACAACATCCACGTACGTTCGATCATCGGTCGTTTCCTGGAGCACACCCGGGTCTTCTACTTCCTCAATGGCGGTGAAGAGCAGATGTTCCTGTCCAGTGCCGACTGGATGGAACGCAACCTCGACAAGCGCGTCGAGACTTGCTTCCCGGTCGAGGGCAAGAAGCTGATTTTGCGGGTCAAGAAAGAGCTGGAGCTTTATCTTACCGACAACACCCACAGCTGGAGCCTGCAGTCGGACGGTCGCTACGTCCGTAATACACCGACCGGCAACCAGAACCCGCGCAGCGCCCAGGCCACCTTGCTGGAGCGTTTGGGCAGCCCGATTCTGGCGGTGCGTTAACGCAAACCTTGGGCGATAAAAAATGGCGATCCATGTGGATCGCCATTTTCATTTCCACCACCGTCCCTTGTAGGAGCTGGCTTGCCAGCGAATGGCTTTCAAGTCATGCATCCATTTCAAGGACGCCTTCGCCAGCAAGCCGGCTCCTACAGGACCGTGTTCGGCGACCATTTTCGGTTTTTTAGCGAACGTTCAGCATGAAGCTGACGCGGGTCAGCCATTCGGCTTCCAGGGCGAAGTCGGCCTGGGTCAACTGGTTGTCATCCAGCCAATGTTCCGGGAATAACACATCCAGGCTGTCGCCGTTGGCGTGCAGCACGACCTGTGGCATTTCCTGGGTGCCACGGATGTGGTGGAACAGAATCGCGAAGCGCAGCAGCACGCACAGGCGAATCAGCTTGATGCCGTCGTCGCCAAAATCGGCAAACCTGTCCTTGGGAATATTGCGACGGTGGCCACGCACCAGTAGCGCGAGCATCAGTTGGTCTTCGCGGGAGAATCCGGCCAGGTCCGAGTGCTCGATCAGATAGGCGCCGTGTTTGTGGTACTGATAGTGCGCGATGTCCAGGCCCACTTCGTGGACCTTGGCCGCCCAGCTCAGCAGTTCGCGCCAGACACCGTCGTCCAGGTCCCAGTCCGCGGCCACTTGATCGAAGGCATGCAGCGCCTTGCGTTCGACCCGCGCGGCTTGCTCCAGGTCGACGTGGTAGCGCTCCATCAGCGAGCTGAGCGTGCGCTCACGGACATCTTCGTGATGATGACGGCCCAGCAGGTCATAGAGCACGCCTTCGCGCAGGGCGCCTTCACAGTGGTCCATGCGTTGCAGTTCGAGGGCATCGAAGATCGCTTCGAGAATCGCCAGCCCGGCGGGAAAGATCGCCCGGCGGTCGGGCTTGATGCCTTCGAAGTCGATTTTCTCGACATCACCGAGCTTGATCAGCTTGCGCTTGAGCCAGGCCAAGCCTTCGGCGTTCACCTCGCCAGTGCCATGTCCGCCGGCCTTCAGTGCCAGGCCAATGGCGCGAATGGTGCCCGAGGAGCCGATGGCTTCATCCCAGGTCAGGCGGTGCAGGGCGTGTTCGATGCTCATGATCTCCAGCCGCGCCGCGGTGTACGCCTGGGCGTAGCGGGCCGGGGTGATCTTGCCGTCCTTGAAATAGCGTTGGGTATAGCTGACGCAACCCATTTGCAGGCTTTCGCGCAGCAGCGGTTCGAAGCGCTGGCCAATGATGAATTCGGTACTGCCGCCGCCGATGTCGGCCACCAGGCGTTTGCCCGGGGTGTCGGCGAGGGTGTGGGAGACGCCGAGGTAAATCAGGCGCGCTTCTTCAYGGCCGGAGATGACTTCTACCGGATGGCCGAGGATTTCTTCGGCCCGATGGATGAATTCACCGCGGTTACGGGCTTCGCGCAGGGCGTTGGTGCCGACGATCCGCACGGTACCGGGCGGCATACCGCTGATCAGTTGGGCGAAGCGCTTCAGGCAATCGAGCCCGCGTTGCATTGATTCTTCGCTGAGTTGACGCTCTTCGTCGATGCCGGCGGCCAGCTGAACCTTCTCCCCGAGACGCTCGAGAATCCGGATTTCGCCGTTCTGGGCCTTGGCCACGACCATGTGAAAGCTGTTGGAGCCCAGGTCGATTGCGGCGATCAGGGACAGATTCTTGACTTGGGATAGCGGCATGGTCAGGGGGTCTCGGTCGATAACCTCGACATCCTGCCACGATCAAACGCTCGCGCCAACGCGTACGGTTTAATGCCTTGATCCAGCGCACGGACGACGTGGGTTCCTGTGGCGAGGGAGCTTGCTCCCGCTGGGCAGCGCAGCGGCCCCAAAACCATTCAACGCAGTGCTTCAGGAAAAGCCGGTCGGCAGGTTTTACGACTGCTGCGCAGCCGAGCGGGAGCAAGCCCCCTCGCCACAGGGGTGTCAGCCCGCCGCCTCCACGGTCCCAATGAAGTTCGCCAGCTCCGCCGTCTGCGGATTGGCAAACAACACCTTCGGATCTCCCACCTCATGCACCTTGCCCTGGTGCATGAACACCAATTTGTCGCCCACCTCCCGGGCAAAACGCATCTCATGGGTGACCATGATCAATGTCATACCTTCCCTGGCCAGTTGCCGGACCACGCTCAACACTTCATTGACCAGTTCCGGGTCCAAGGCCGAGGTGATTTCGTCGCACAGCAAGACTTTCGGCGACATGGCCAGCGCCCGGGCGATCGCCACCCGCTGTTGCTGGCCGCCAGAGAGTCGATCCGGGAAGGCGTCGAATTTCTCGCCCAGCCCGACCCGTTCCAGCATCTGTCGCGCCAGCTCGGTGGCTTTGGCTTTCGGCACTTTCTGCACCACTTGTGGCGCAAGCATGACGTTTTCGCCGACGGTCAGGTGCGGGAACAGGTTGAACTGCTGGAACACCATCCCGACTTTCTGCCGCAGGCTGCGCAGGTCGGCGCGGGCGGCGTCGAGGTATTCGCCGTCGACTTCGATCACACCGTCATTGATCGATTCCAGACCATTGAGGGTGCGCAGCAAGGTGGACTTGCCCGAGCCGCTGCGACCGATGATCGCCACCACCTGGCCTTCCTCGACACTCAGGTCAATGCCTTTGAGCACATGATGGTCGCCGTAATATTTATGCAGGGCGGAAATTCTAAGCAGAGGCATGCAGTCTCCTTTCCAGGTAGCGCGCACTGAGGGACAAGGGGTAGCAGAGCAGGAAGTAACCGAGGGCGACGAGGCCGTAGACCATAAAGGGTTCGAAGGTCGCGTTGGCGAGCATGCCGCCGGTCTTGGTCAGTTCGGTGAAGCCGATGATCGAGGTGACGGCGGTGCCCTTGACCACTTGCACCGAGAAGCCCACGGTCGGCGCCACGGCGATGCGCAGCGCTTGTGGCAGGATCACGTAACGCAATTGCTCCAGCGGGTTGAGCGCCAGGCTCGATGAGGCTTCCCACTGGCCATTGGGGATCGAGTCGACGCAACCGCGCCAGATCTCCGCCAGGTAGGCGCTGGTGAACAGTGTCAAGGCAATCGCCGCCGCCATCCACGGTGAAATTTCCACACCGGCCAAGGCCACACCGAAGAACACCAGAAACAGCTGCATCAACAGCGGCGTGCCCTGGAACAATTCGATGTAGGTGCGGGCGAAGTGGCTGGGCAGGGATTTCTTAGAAATCCGCATCACCATGATCAGCAAACCGATCAGCCCGCCACCGATAAACGCCACCAGCGACAATGCCAGCGTCCATTGCAGGCCCGTGAGCAGGTTGCGCAGGATGTCCCAGAAGGTGAAATCGCTCATTGGCTGCTCCTTGCGCTGCTCTTGGATATGTAGCGGCGGCCGATCCAGTTCAGCAGCTGGCGGATCAGCAGCGCCATGCACAGGTAGAGCAGCGTGGTCAGGGCGTAGGTTTCAAAGGCGCGAAAGTTGCGCGACTGAATGAAGTTGGCGGCGAAACTCAGCTCTTCGGTGGCGATCTGCGAACAGACCGCCGAGCCGAGCATGACGATGATGATCTGGCTGCTCAGGGCCGGCCAGACCTTGCCCAGTGCCGGCAGCAGAACCACGTGGCGGAAGGCTTCGAAACGCGACATTGCCAGGGCGGCTGCGGCTTCCAGTTGCCCGCGGGGGATCGCTTGAATGCCGGCGCGGATGATCTCGGTCGAATAGGCGCCCAGGTTGATCACCATCGCCAGCACCGCCGCCTGCCATTCGGAAATCTGCAGGCCCAGCGACGGCAAACCGAAGAAGATGAAAAACAACTGCACCAGAAAGGGTGTGTTGCGGATCAACTCGACGTAGACCCCGAAAATGCCGGCGAACGGGCGGATGTTCCACGCCCGCACCAGTGCGCCGATGATGCCCAGAGCGACCCCGAACACTGCGCCAACGGCCGTCAGCTCAAGGGTGAACAACGCACCGCGCAGCAGCAGGTCGGTGTTTTCCACCACCGGCAAGAAATCGAACTGATAAGCCATAAGTCGTCTCCCGAGCGAACGATCAGAGATCGGCCGGCAGCGGTTCTTTCAACCAGGTTTGCGAGTTCTTTTCCAGCGCACCGTCAGCCTTGGCGGTGGTGAGGATCTGATTGACCTTGTCCAGCAACGCCGGCTCGTTCTTGTTCACACCGACGTACACCGGCGAGTCCTTGAGCTTCACTTTCAGGGCCGGTACGCGTTTCGGGCTTTTCTCGCTGATGGCCACCATCACCACGTTGCCGCTGGCGATCAGGTCGACTTGCCCGGCAAGGTAGGCGGCGATGGTCGAGTTGTTGTCTTCGAAGCGTTTGATGGTCACGCCTTCGGGGGCGACTTTGGTCAGCTCAATGTCTTCGATGGCGCCACGGGTGACGCTGATGGTTTTGCCCTTGAGATCGTCCAAACCCTTGATGGCGGCGTCTGGCGGACCGAACACGGCGAGGTAGAACGGCGCGTAGGCACGGGAGAAATCGATGACTTTCTCTCGTTCAGGGTTCTTGCCGAGGCTGGAAATCACCAGGTCGACCTTGCCGGTGGTCAGGAACGGGATGCGGTTGGTGCTGTTGACCGGGGTCAGTTCGAGTTTGACCTTGAGTTGGTCGGCCAGCAGTTTGGCGGTGTCGATGTCGAGGCCGCGCGGTTTCATGTCCGGGCCGACCGAGCCGAACGGCGGGAAGTCCTGGGGCACGGCGACTTTGRGGGTGCCGCGTTTGACCACATCCTCCAGACCGTCGGCGTGGGCAGGTGCCTGGCTCAGCATCAGGCTGGCAAACAGGGCGGCGAGGAGGGCGCTGTAACGCTGGGTCATGGCAAATCTCCGGATCGGCGGGAAGTGATTTCTGCGGATCGACAGAGCACGGGCCATGCCAAGATTCGGTTTCAGGGGTTGCAGGCSACGGTTTTGCTGGTGTTTCTCGGTCTTACTGGTCTGAACAGTTAGGTGGCATTTCGCACCTTGATGGCGCAATCGTGAAAACTCCCGAACCCCCATGGGGCACGACTTGCCGGACGTCGCGAATAGCTTTACAACTAGCCGCTCATTGGCCTGGTTCGTCTGAAGAAACCATGAATTCGATCTCCCGTGCAGTACCTGAAGTGGCGCTGCAAGCCATCCGCAAACTGATCACCGAGCAAGGTTTCGGGCCGGGTGATGCCTTGCCCTCGCAACGGGACCTGGCGGTGCAATTGGGGGTCAGCCGGGCGTCGTTGCGCGAGGCGTTGTCGTCCCTGAGTGCGCTGGGCGTGATCAGCATCCAGCCGGGCAAGGGCGTGTTCGTGCAGTCACCGGTCGATCTGCCCCGGGGCGAGGCGGTGCCGGGCTGGCCATTCGCGGCCCAGGCATCGCCGCTGGACATCTTCCAGTTGCGCTATGCGCTGGAGGGTTTTGCCTCGGGTTTGGCGGCCGTGACCCTGAGCACCGAGGATCTCGATGCCCTGGAAGACAACGTCGCCGCCATGCGCAACGAACTGCGTGCCGCCAACTTCGATGCAGCGGCGCGACTGGACTTCGAGTTTCACCGGCGCATCCTCCTGGCCAGCGGCAATCAGGCGATGCTGAGCATCCTGACAGCCAGCGCCGACATCTTTCTGGAGAGCCAGAAGCTACCGTTCATCCGGGCCGRACGGGCCATGGAAACCTGGCAGGAACACCGTAAAATCCTCCGTGCACTGGCGCGCCGATCGTCCGGCGCCGCACAGAAGGCCATGCAGGAGCATGTGCGCAACGCCGCCCTGCGCACCGGGATTGCCTTCGTCGCTCCCGCCACCTCGTGACTTGAGCTATAC
>NZ_JBFTMK010000212.1:0-7736 GCF_056396965.1 Pseudomonas sp. 05N434 | reverse complement strand
TTCAACATTCCGCGCATCTCACAAAAGGACCACAAGGCCTACAAATGCACGCTGTGTTCGGACCGGGTGGCGGTGGGGCTGGAGCCGGCCTGCGTGAAAACCTGCCCGACCGGCGCCATCGTGTTCGGCAGCAAGGAAGACATGAAGGAACACGCCGCCGAACGCATCGTCGACCTCAAGAGCCGCGGCTTCGACAACGCCGGTTTGTATGACCCCGAGGGCGTCGGTGGCACCCACGTCATGTATGTGTTGCACCATGCCGACACGCCCAGGTTGTATGCCGGTTTGCCGGATCACCCGGCGATCAGTCCGCTGGTGGACCTGTGGAAAGGTCTGAGCAAACCCCTGGCGCTGTTGGCCATGGGCGCGGCGGTGCTGGCCGGGTTCTTCCACTACGTGCGCGTCGGGCCACAACTGGTCGAGGAGGACGAACATCCAACCACCGTCGACCCCGCCGTGCATGAGTTCGATCCGTCGGTGCACACATTCGATCCGACCAAACCGGGCGGGGAGGACAGGCCATGAACGACAAACCGATCCTGCGCTACACCGCCAACCAGCGCACCAACCACTGGCTGGTGGCGATTGTGTTCCTCTTGGCCGCGTTGTCGGGGCTGGCCTTGTTTCATCCGGGGTTGTTCTGGCTCAGCAACCTGTTTGGCGGCGGTTCGTGGACGCGCATTCTGCATCCGTACCTGGGCGTGACGATGTTTGTGCTGTTCCTCGGCCTGGTGTGCAGTTTCTGGCGGGCGAACTACTTCATCACCAACGACCGGCTGTGGCTCAGGCGTGTCGGGCATGTGATCCGTAACGAGGAGGAGGGCGTGCCGCCGATTGGCAAATACAACCCGGGACAGAAGCTGCTGTTTTGGGTGTTACTGATCTGCATGCTGGTGTTGCTGTTCAGCGGGCTGGTGATCTGGCGCGCCTGGTTCAGTGCTTACTTCGGCATTACCAGCATTCGCTGGGCGATGCTGCTGCATGCGTTGGCGGGGTTCATCCTGGTGCTGAGCATCATCGTCCACGTCTACGCGGGTATCTGGATTCGCGGTTCGGTCCACGCCATGGTGCGTGGCCGGGTCAGCCGCGCCTGGGCGAGAAAACACCATGAGCTCTGGTACCGGGAAGTGACCGGTGACGAAACCCCTGAGCGACCGATCAGCAAAAAAGGATGACCCCTTGGCCACGATCCTCGAGCCTGGGCAGATAGAAGCGGCGGCGAGTTCACCGCCGTTTTTGTACCTGCCGCCGAACAACCTGTTCACCCTGCGCGCGTTGCGCCTGGAACGTTTGGCTGACGGCCATCCCATGGCGGACTATCTGCGTTTGATCGCGGGGTTGTGTCATGTCCAGCAGCAGCTGATGGATGATCCGCTCGTGGCGACCATGCCCGACCCCGAACGCCTGCGGTTGTGCGTAGAACATGGCTTACCGCCGTTCGCCGCCGACAGTCTGGTGCGCGAAAACGTTTGGCTGCCATACCTCGAGGCCTTGTTGCAGCGCTATCAGCCATTGCCACACTCGGTGGTAGAAAACGCCGTGGCGACGTTGCGCAGTGCGAACCCTGGGCTGCTCAAGGCGTGGGCGATTGCCCTGGTCAGCGGCCAGTACTCGATGCTGCCGGCAGCGCTGGTGCCGTTTCTCGGTGCCGCGCTGCAAGCGGCCTGGAGTTATTGGCTGCTGAACACGCCTAACCTTGAACTCCATCTGCAGCGCCAGCATGGCGACAGCCTCAGCCAATGCCCGGCCTGCGGTTCACCGGCGATGGCCGGGGTGATTCGTCATCGCGGCAAATACAACGGCTTGCGTTATCTAGTTTGCTCGTTGTGTGCCTGCGAATGGCATGTGGTGCGGGTCAAATGCGTGTATTGCGAACAGAGCAAGGGGCTTGAATACGTCAGCTTCGAGGATGATCGCCACGCCGCCAATCAGGCGCCGTTGCGGGCGGAGGTCTGTCCCGGCTGCAACAGCTACCTGAAACTGATCTACCTGGAAAACGACGCCGAAGCCGAAGCCCTGTCGGCGGACCTGTCCAGCCTGATGCTGGACATGCGCCTGGAGCAGGAAGGTTACCAGCGACCAGCGCCCAATCTGCTGCTGGTAACAGGCGAACAGTAGCTCCAACGCTACGATGTGTAGCAGCTGGCGAAGCCTGCGTTCGGCTGCGAAGCAGTCGTGAGTCCGGCAACCATGGTGCACCTGACACACCGCAATGGTGATTTTACGACTGCTGCGCAGCCGAACGCAGCCTCGCAAGCTCGACAGCTGCTACAAGGAGTGCGTCGCGGCTGAAAGTGAACAGCACTCGAGCGGGGAGCCCAGCGGCTACACTCAGACGCGACGGTCAATCGCTTCCGGGAGCCTCTGATGCCCGCAACACTCGCCGGCAAAACCTTGCGGCTGCCTTCCATCGACAGCCTGCTACGCCATCCCGCCTGCCAACCGTTGGCCGAGCGTTACGGACACGACGCACTGCTGGCCGGCCTGCGGCAATTGCTCGATGACTTGCGCGAGCCGGTGCACAACGGTGAACTCGCTGCCATTGAAATCGCCCCCGACGTATTAGCGGGGAGGGCAGGTGAGCGTCTGGCAATTCAGCATCGCAGCCAGATCCGCCGCGTGTTCAACCTCACCGGCACGGTGCTGCACACCAACCTCGGTCGTGCGTTGTTGCCGGAACAAGCCATTGAAGCGGTGCAACGGGCTGCGCGCTATCCGCTCAATCTGGAATTCGACCTGCACAGCGGCAAGCGCGGCGACCGGGACGATTTGATCGAAGGCTTGATCCGCGAACTGACCGGCGCAGAAGCAGTCACCGTGGTCAACAACAACGCCGCCGCTGTGTTGCTGACGCTCAACAGCTTGGGCGCACGCAAGGAAGGGATCATCTCCCGAGGTGAGCTGATCGAAATCGGCGGCGCGTTTCGCATTCCCGACATCATGGCCCGCGCCGGGGTGCGGTTGCATGAGGTGGGCACCACCAACCGCACCCATGCGCGCGATTACGAGGCTGCCATCGGCCCGCGCAGTGGTCTGCTGATGCGCGTACACGCGAGCAATTACAGCATCGAAGGCTTCACCGCGAGAGTGCCAACGGCGGAATTGGCGCAGCTGGCTCACCGCCACGGACTGCCCTTGCTCGAAGACCTCGGTAGCGGCAGCCTGCTGGACCTGACACGCTGGGGGTTGCCCGCCGAACCGACGGTGCGCCAGGCACTGCTCGATGGCGCGGACATCGTCACCTTCAGCGGCGACAAATTGCTTGGGGGGCCTCAGGCCGGATTGATTGTCGGCCGCAAAGACCTGATCTCCAGGATCAAAAAGAACCCGCTCAAGCGTGCCTTGCGAGTCGACAAACTGACCCTGGCCGCCCTAGAAGCCGTATTGGCGCTGTACCGCGATCCCGATCGATTGGCCGAACGACTGCCAAGTCTGCGTCTATTGACCCGGCCCCAAGCCGACATCCTCGCCCAGGCCGAACGCTTGCAACCGTCATTGGCGCAGGTGTTGGGCGATGGCTGGAGCGTCAGCGCGGTGCTGGCACTGGGCATGATCGGCAGTGGCAGCCAACCCGTGGCTCGATTGCCCAGCGCCGCGTTATGCCTGCGGCCCAACGTTTCCAAACGCCTGCGTGGGCGACGGTTGCTAGGGCTGGAGGCAGCATTACGGCAACTGCCCATTCCGGTGCTCGGTCGCATTGACGATGACGCCTTGTGGCTCGACCTGCGTCAACTCGACGACGAAGCCGCGTGGCTGGCGCAGCTCAATCAGCTGGCGCCATTCGATCAACTGCAGGAGGAGGGCCGGGACGGGTGATTGTCGGCACGGCGGGGCATATCGATCACGGCAAGACTTCCTTACTCCAGGCTCTGACCGGGCAGGCCGGTGATCGTCGCCGCGAAGAACGCGAACGCGGCATGACCATCGACCTGGGCTATCTCTATGCGGCGCTGGAACCGGGCGCCGCCCTGACCGGTTTTATCGACGTGCCCGGCCATGAGCGCTTCACCCACAACATGCTGGCTGGTGCTCAGGGGATTGATCTGGTGTTGCTGGTGGTAGCGGCCGATGACGGCGTCATGCCGCAAACCCGTGAACACTTGGCGATTGTCGAGTTGCTGGGCATCCCTCGGGCACTGATTGCAATCAGCAAGTGCGACCGGGTTGACCCGGCTCGGGTGCAGGCTGTTCGTGAGCAGATCGATGCATTACTGGCGCCCGGCCCGTATGCCGGCGCGCCGCAAATCCCGCTGTCGAGTGTCACTGGCGAGGGCATCGAGACACTGCGCCAAGCCTTGCTGGATGCACAGCATGAGGTTGTTCAACGCACCACCGGCGGCGGTTTTCGTCTGGCGATTGATCGGGCCTTCAGCGTAGCCGGCGCCGGCATCGTGGTGACCGGTACGGCGTTGTCCGGCCAGGTGACAGTGGGCGATACGCTGATGTTGAGCCCGCAGGGCAAACCGGTGCGAGTACGTGGTCTGCATGCGCAAAACCAGGCCGCTGACAACGCAATGGCCGGGCAGCGCGTCGCGCTGAACCTGAGTGCCGAGCGTTTGGCCCTGGRGCAGATCCACCGTGGCCACTGGCTGGTGGCCGAATGGCTGCATGCGCCGACCCAGCGTCTGGATATCCAGTTGAGGGTGTTGACCAGCGAAGCGCGAAGCTTCGAACACTTTCAACCGGTGCATGTGCATCTTGGAACTCAGGACGTGACGGGGCGGGTGGCCTTGCTGGAAGGCGCAAGCCTGGCACCGGGCGGGCAGATGTTCGCGCAACTGCTGGTCAATGCGCCGGTGTTGGCAGTGAAGGGCGACCGCTTGATCCTGCGCGACCAAAGCGCCCAACGCACCCTTGGCGGTGGCCAAGTGCTGGACCCGTTCGCCCCGGCCCGACATCGTCGCAGCCCTGAGCGATTGGCGCAGCTACAAGCGCTGTCCGCCACCAATAGCCTGGAAGCGGCACTGCCGGCGTTGCTGGCCAACAGCGACACCGGGCTCGATCCGCAGCGCCTGGAGCGCCAGTTCAACCGTCCGCGCCAGACTTGGCAATTACCCGATGACGTGCGCTTGATCGATACTCGACAGGGGCCGTTGTTGTTCAGCGCGGTGCGTTGGGAAGCGCTGAAAGCACCGCTGCTGGAACACCTCGCACGCTTTCATCAACTCGAACCGGACCAGATGGGACCAGACCGGGATCGCCTGCGTCGCTTCGCCGGCAGCGTGCTGGAACGGTCGACCTTTATCAGCCTGATCGACGAATTACTGGCCAGTGGTGCAATGGCGGCCAGCGGCCCGTGGCTGCATTTACCCGATCACCAAGTGCGCTTGAGCGAGGACGACGAAGCCCTCTGGCACCAATTGCAGCCGTTGTTCGAACAGGCGGGTTTCGATCCGCCGTGGGTGCGTGATCTGGCCAAAGCCACTGGCCATGACGAGGCTGCCGTGCGCCTGCTGCTGCGCAAGATGGCCCGGTTGGGACTGCTGCATCAAATCGTTCGTGACCTGTTTTACACCGACACGCTGCTGCGCCGATTGGCGGCTATGCTGGTGCAACTGGCCAGCGATAACCCGGTGATCCAGGTCGCCGGGTTTCGCGATGCCGTGGGCCTGGGGCGCAAGCGCAGTATTCAGATTCTTGAATACTTCGACCGGCTCGGCCTGACCCGCCGCTTTGGCGATCGACGCCATATCCGGCTCGACAATGCATTGGCCCAACAAACCGCAGTCTGACTTCAAGGAAGGCAATCGCGCCCGGTGGCGCGGCCGGGCTTCAAACCCGGTTGGGGACGGCATCCGTTCCCGGGCAGGTTCGACTCCGGCTGCCTTCCGCCATTTCCACGGTGACGTCGATCACAGGTGCCCGAAGGTCAGCGGGTACTGGATGACGACGTAAACCCTGTCGATGTCATCGCCCGCCTGAGCGGTGTTGGCCCGATGAGACACATGGGACAGTTGCAGTGACAACCCCTTGGCGGAGCCTGACTGCACGACGTAGCGCAGGTCGATGTCGCGCTCCCAATGCCGCCCGCCATCGCCCTGTTGAGGTACGTACTCGCCAATGGTCGGGTCGAACGGGTTGTAGGCCCCACCCTTGGGCGCACGGGTGCCGTCGATGTCGCTGCCCCGGACATAACGCGTCATGAAACTCAGGCCGGGGATGCCATAAGCACCGAGGTCGAGGTCGTAGC
Organism: Pseudomonas sp. 05N434; assembly: GCF_056396965.1. Taxonomy (NCBI): domain Bacteria; kingdom Pseudomonadati; phylum Pseudomonadota; class Gammaproteobacteria; order Pseudomonadales; family Pseudomonadaceae; genus Pseudomonas; species Pseudomonas sp. 05N434. Next base: position 1,546 of record NZ_JBFTMK010000212.1, on the reverse strand, counting down.
GTGCCTGCCAGGAGCGTTCGTGGGCGCCGTTGAAGTCGGCGTACTTGATCGAGTTGGCCAGGTAAATCGAGTCGCCACCGACGAAGTCGAACGGTGTGTCGCCATTGATGCGTTGCCAGGCCAGGGTGAAGGCATGGGCATCCAGGGTGTATTTGCCCGAGAGGCTGTAGGCGGTGTTGTCGATGGCACCGGCCAGTGCCTTGCCGGTGTCCTGCGTGCGGTACAGGTTGGCGTCGAGGAACACGGCGGACTGTTTCAGGTGCAGGTTGGCGTAATACTGGCGCCAGGTGTCGCTCAGCTCGGAGGCGTACAACGCGCCGCCGACAGGACTGTTTGTGAACAGGTCGGTGCCCAGAAACGTGATGCCACCAGCTTCGGTGTTGGCGCCGTAGCCGTAAAAGTTGCCCTTGCTTGTTGTGTTGTCCTGATTCTTGAACGCCGTGAAATGACCAGCCACCAGTTTCATGTTGTCGATTTCGTTGCTGTTCAACAGAAAGCCCGTGGCGTATTCCGGTTGCAGGCGTTTGTCGGAGGTGTCGAACACCGGGGTTTCCACGGTCATTTCACCGAAGGCCAGGGTGGTTCGGGAGGCCCTGATTTTCAGCGCGCCACCGGCACTGGAATAGTTGTCTTCGCTGCGACCGTCACTGTCCAGCGGCAGTAACCCGGTTCCCGAATGCCCTTTGCCGCCGTCGAGCTTCAGCCCCATAAACGCGTGGCTGTCGACGCCGAAACCTAGCGTGCCGGGAGTGAATCCAGATTCAAATGAGCCGATAAAGCCTTGAGCCCACTCTTGTTTGTAGTTCTTGCCCGAAGGCTGGGGTGAGCGGTAGTCGCTGTTGAGGAAGAAATTTCGACTGAGCACCTCAAGCTTCCCGCCCTCGAGAAATCCTTGCGCGGAATCCGGTGCCTCATCCGCCAGGGCTGTTCCGGCAAAAAACACGCAGAGCCAGAAGGACGCCCTGGGTACGTCCTTCCTGCCGGAAATGCGCGGGAGGGTTTGTAAAGAAAACATGACGGATCTCCCGCTTGAAACAGCGACTCCGAAGAGTCGCTATTTATTCTCAATGGCCTTCAGAGGCATGGAACATGGTCTTGGCGTAGATCAGGCCCAGACCATAGGCACCACCGTTGGCGATGGAGGTTTTCACCGTCTCGTCGTAAGTCTCGGTGCGTGCCCAGTCGCGCTGCAGTTCAAGCAGGTATTGCAGCGAAGTCATTGGGCGGGCACCGAGCTGGATCATGCGTTGCACGGCCATTTCATGGGCTTCGATGGAGACATCGCCACAGGCATCGGCGATGAAGTACACCTCGAAGCCTTGGTCGAGGGCCGACAGTGCCGGGCCAACGATGCACACGGAGGTCCACAGGCCGGCCAGGACGATTTTTTGTTTGCCGATGGCGTTGACTTCAACGGCAATGCGCTCGTCTTCCCAGGTGTTCATGCTGGTACGGTCGATCACTTTGTGTTCCGGGAACACCGATTTGATTTCGTCGAAGATCGGGCCGGAGAAGCTTTTCTCGGCAACGGTGGTGAGGATGGTCG
>NZ_JBFTMK010000211.1:0-9337 GCF_056396965.1 Pseudomonas sp. 05N434 | reverse complement strand
CCGCGGCCCAACGGGGGCAAGCCCCCTCGCCACAAGGCTCCCACAGGTCTTGCGTTTCAACTTGAATTTTAAGGACTTGGCATGATCCCCAACGACGAACAACTTCAGATCAGCGACGCGGCCCGGCAGTTTGCCCAGGAACGGCTGAAACCGTTCGCCGCCGAATGGGACCGCGAACATCGCTTCCCCAAGGAAGCCATCAGCGAGATGGCTGACCTGGGCTTCTTCGGCATGCTGGTGCCGGAGCAGTGGGGCGGTTGTGACACCGGATACCTGGCTTACGCCATGGCCCTGGAAGAAATCGCTGCCGGCGACGGCGCCTGCTCGACCATCATGAGCGTGCACAACTCGGTGGGTTGCGTGCCGATCCTCAAGTTCGGCAACGACGACCAGAAAGAACGTTTCCTCAAACCGCTGGCCGGCGGCGCGATGCTCGGTGCGTTTGCGCTGACCGAACCGCAAGCCGGCTCCGATGCCAGCAGCCTGAAAACCCGTGCCCGGCTGGAAGGCGATCACTACGTGCTCAACGGCTGCAAGCAGTTCATCACTTCCGGGCAAAACGCCGGGGTGGTGATTGTGTTTGCGGTGACTGACCCGAGTGCCGGCAAACGCGGGATCACCGCGCTGATCGTGCCCACCGATTCGCCGGGCTATAAAGTCGCGCGGGTCGAAGACAAGCTCGGTCAACATGCCTCCGATACCTGCCAGATCCTCTTCGAGGATGTGAAAGTGCYGGTGGCCAATCGACTGGGTGAGGAGGGCGAAGGTTACAAGATCGCCCTGGCTAACCTCGAAGGCGGACGTGTCGGCATCGCCTCGCAATCGGTGGGCATGGCCCGCGCCGCATTCGAAGCGGCCCGCGACTACGCCCGCGAACGCGAGAGCTTCGGCAAGCCGATCATCGAGCACCAGGCGGTAGCGTTCCGCCTGGCCGACATGGCCACCCAGATCGCCGTGGCCCGGCAGATGGTGCATTACGCGGCGGCATTGCGCGACAGCGGCAAACCGGCGCTGGTCGAAGCGTCGATGGCAAAACTGTTCGCCTCGGAAATGGCCGAAAAGGTTTGTTCCTCGGCGTTGCAAACCCTTGGCGGTTACGGTTACCTGAACGACTTCCCGCTGGAGCGTATCTACCGCGACGTGCGGGTGTGCCAGATCTACGAAGGCACCAGCGACATTCAGCGCATGGTCATTTCGCGCAATCTTTGAGAAGGAGTCCCGTCTGTGAGCAATAAAGAGCTGAACTACGAAACGATTTTGCTGGAAACCCACGGCCGTGTCGGCCTGATCACCCTCAACCGTCCGCAAGCCTTGAACGCGTTGAATGCCCAAATCGTCAGTGAACTGAACCACGCCCTCGATGGCCTGGAAGCCGATTCGAACATCGGTTGCATCGTGCTGACCGGCTCGAAAAAAGCCTTCGCCGCCGGTGCCGACATCAAGGAAATGGCCGAGCTGACCTACCCGCAGATCTACCTCGACGACCTGTTCAGCGACAGCGATCGCGTGGCCAACCGCCGCAAGCCGATCATTGCCGCGGTCAACGGTTTCGCCTTGGGCGGTGGCTGTGAACTGGCGCTGATGTGCGACTTCATCCTGGCCGGCGACAATGCAAAGTTCGGCCAACCGGAAATCAACCTCGGCGTCTTGCCGGGCATGGGCGGCACCCAGCGCCTGACCCGCGCCGTGGGCAAGGCCAAGGCCATGGAAATGTGCTTGAGCGGGCGCTTGATCGATGCGGTGGAAGCCGAGCGTTGCGGGATCGTGGCGCGCATCGTGCCGGCGGATGATCTGGTGGACGAAGCGCTGAAAGTCGCGGCGCTGATTGCGAAGAAATCACTGCCGATTGCGATGATGATCAAGGAAAGCGTCAACCGCGCCTTTGAAGTCAGCCTGTCGGAAGGCGTGCGTTTTGAACGCCGGGTATTCCATGCGGCGTTTGCCACGCAGGATCAGAAGGAAGGGATGGCGGCGTTTATTGCCAAGCGTGAGGCCGAATTCCAAGGCAAGTGATGTAGCGTTCTCACGGACGTATTCGCGGGCAAGTCGGATCGCCGCACCGCTCGCGCCTACAGAGGATATGCATTCCCCTGTAGGAGCGAGGCTTGCCCGCGAAGCTTTTTAGATCAGGTAGTTCTTGAGTTCCCGGGCAATCACCATCCGCTGTATCTCGCTCGACCCTTCATAAATCTGCGTGATCCGCGCATCCCGGTAGTAACGCTCCACCGGGTAGTCMTCCAGATACCCATACCCGCCATGAATCTGAATCGCCGACGAGCAGACTTTCTCCGCGATCTCCGAGGCAAACAGCTTGGCCTGTGAAGCCTCCGACAGGCACGGCTTGCCGGCACTGCGCAAGCGCGCGGCGTGCAGGATCAACAGGCGCGCGGCGTTCAGTCGGGTCTGCATGTCGGCCAGCATATTGGCGATGCTCTGGTGTTCGATGATCGGCTTGTCGAACTGCACCCGATCCCGCGCGTAAGCCAGCGCCGCTTCGAACGCCGCACGGGCGATGCCCAGGGCTTGCGCAGCGATGCCGATACGGCCGCCTTCGAGGTTGGAGAGGGCGATGGCCAGGCCTTTGCCGCGTTCACCCAGCAAATTGGCTTCAGGGACGGTGCAGTTGTTCAGGGTGACGGCGCAGGTGTCGGAAGCGCGGATGCCCATCTTGTGTTCACTGCGGTCGACGATGAACCCCGCTGTTTCGGTCGGCACCAGGAATGCCGAGATGCCACGCTTGCCCAACTCCGGATCAGTCACGGCGAAAACGATTGCCAGCTTCGCCCGTTTGCCGTTGCTGACGAATTGCTTGGCGCCGTTGATCACCCACTGGCCGTCGCGCAGTTCGGCGCGGGTGCGCAGGTTATGGGCTTCGGAACCGGCTTGCGGTTCGGTCAGGCAGAAGCAACCGATGGCCTGGCCGCTGGCGAGGTCCAGCAGCCATTGCTGTTTTTGCTCTTCGGTGCCGTAATTCAGCACCGGCCCGCAGCCCACGGAGTTGTGGATGCTCATCAGCGCGCCGGTGGCGCCGTCACCGGCGGAAATCTCTTCCACCGCCAGCGCGTAGGCCACGTAGTCGACATAGGTGCCGCCCCATTCCTCGGGCACCACCATGCCCAGCAGCCCCAGTTCCCCCATCTTTGCCACCAGACCGTCATCGATCCAGCCGGCCTTTTCCCAGGCTTGTGCGTGGGGCGCGATTTCGCCGCGGGCAAAATCCCGGGCCATGTCGCGGATCATCACTTGTTCTTCGCTCAATTCGATATCGTGCATGGCTCAGCTCCCGCTCTGGTCAAACCCGGTGAAAAAACTCGCGACGTGCTCGGCGTCCAGCGCCTGCAAGGTCGGCGGGTTCCAGCGCGGGTTCTTGTCTTTGTCGATCAGCAAGGCGCGCACGCCTTCGATCAGGTCGCCACGTTCGAACCACTGGCGATCCAGGTGCAGTTCGAGGGCGAAGCACTGCTCCAGGCTCAGGTGCCGACCGCGCCGCAGCATTTCCAGGGTCACGCCCATGGCCAGCGGTGAACGGCTTTCCAGCAAGTCGGCGGTGGCCATGGCCCACTCATGGCTGTCGGCGACGGTCACTGCACGCAGTTGTTCCACCATACTCGGCACATCGGGCAGGGCGAAGAAGTGGTCGATGACCGGCCGCAGCGCCGCCAGCGGCGCTACCGGCAGTTGCTGCACGGCGAGTTTCGCCAGCGCGCCTTGCAGGTCCTTGAGCGGGGTGTCGTGCCATTCCAGATGGTCGAGTCGCTCGTCCAGCTCGCCCAGTCTGGCGCTCTCCAGATACCAGTCGGCCAGGCCGCAATAGAGCGCATCGGCGGCGCGGATCTGCACCCCGCTGACGCCGAGATAGATGCCCAGCTCACCGGGAATGCGCGGCAGGAAGTAGCTGCCGCCGACGTCCGGGAAATAACCGATGGCCACTTCCGGCATCGCCAGACGGCTACGCTCGGTGACCACCCGCAAATCGGCGCCTTGCACCAGCCCCATGCCGCCGCCCAGGACAAAGCCGTCCATCAAGGCCAGGACCGGTTTGCGGTAGTGATGGATCGTGAGGTCGAGGGCGTATTCCTCGACGAAGAAATCTTCGTGCAGCGTGTCGCCGCTTTTGAAGCTGTCGTACAGCGAGCGGATATCGCCGCCGGCACAGAAGGCTTTCTCGCCAGCACCGCGCAACACTACCGCATGCACCTGCGGATCCTGTGCCCAGGCATCGAGTTGCTGTTGCAGGCTGCGGACCATGTCCAGGGTAATGGCGTTGAGGCCGGCGGGGCGGTTGAGGGTCAGGTGACCGATGTGATTGCGAACCTCGGCCAACACTTCGTTTTGCGTGGCATCCATGGACGGTGTCCCCGGGGATGAAACCTGAGCAGTCATCACTAACTCCCTGCTTTTATTGTTCTTTATTGAGAAGCTCGCGCGCGAGCGATGCAGGATCGTAACAGTGCAAATTTGCCCTGTACAACCGAGATACGTGCAGGTTCTTTCTGCATTTTTACCTTAGTGCAAAATCAAAAGATCGCAGCCTTCGGCAGCCTGACTCCGTTTTGAATCAACCTTGAATTTGTGGCGAGGGGGCTTGTCGGATCGCCGCACCGTCCCGTTCGACTGCGCAGCAGCCGCAGATAAGGGCAATGAGGTATGCCTGGAAAAACTCGTTAGCAGGTTTTGGGGCCGCTTCGCGACCCAACGGGGGCAAGCCCCCTCGCCACAAAGATGCCTTCAGGTTCTGCTGCTCAGCACTTCACCGATACTGCGGCGCTTGGCATGCAATTCACTGGCATGAATCAACTGCTCGAGGTCTTCAGGGGTGACGTCGTAAAAGGCCTCCATGTCGGCGAGTGCCCGTCGCAGATCTTCGGCGGTGATCGCCTGGCTGTCGGCCGCGGGCATTAGCGGGGCCGGTTCGGCGGGACGCTTGGGGTAACGAATGCGCGTGAAGTTGTTGTACGCCAACGCGCTGAGCAGCATCGTCGAGCCACTGAGCATTACCGGGCCGAGGGCTTTCCAGTCCATGGCGATGGTCGTCGGGTCTGCCAGCACCATCAGCAGCGCCAGCGCCCCGGCGGGTGGGTGCAGGCAACGCAGCCAGCACATCAGAATCAGCGCCATGCCCGCCGCGAGGCAGGCGCTGCCGAGGGTGCGGCCGAGTACGTGAGCGACCAGCAGCGAGATCACCCCCGCGCAAAGGTAACCGCCAAGAATCGACCACGGCTGGGCCAGCGCACCCGAGGACACGGCGAACAGTAATACCGCCGACGCGCCCAACGGACCTATCAGATGCAGCGCCACGTCGATGCCGAACACCTGGCCGCACAACCAGACACTGAACATCGTCCCCATGGCCATGCCGATGGCGGCACGGCTCCATTCGGAGGGGCGGGTGTTGATGGCGGCGGGCAACCAGTGAGCGAGCATGACGAACATCGATCCTTTGACAAAAACCAGGGCAAAAAAAAGGCTTGTCCGGATACCCGGAAAGCCCTTGAAGTGGTTCCAACTATTGGGGGAGGAACGGCGCACAGTGTGCCGGTCATTACCGATACTGACAAATTCATATTAATGCAGCTTCAATGCATTATTTTTGCAGTATCGCGACGCGTCGACCGCTCATGAAACAGAGAAAACCACCCATCGCCGTCAACGCGCTCAGGGCGTAGAACATGGTGGGCGCGGGCATGTGCATCAGCAAGAAGCCGCAGATCACCGGGCTCAGCGCACCACCGAGGGCTGCGAGGTTCTGCGCGCCGTAGTAGCTGCCACGCAGTTCTTCCGGGGCCAGGGTGTCGACGAAGAGGAATTCGGCCGGGTATATGATCATTTCGCCGAGGGTGAAAATGAACATTGCGATGCACCAGCTCACCAGGCTGTCGGCCAGGCTGAAACCGATCAAGCCGAGGATGAACAGGCTGCTGCCGCCGACAATCCAGTAACGCAGTTGTTCGCGTTTGAGAAACCGGCCGATCTGGTATTGCAGCAGGATCACGCTGATGGCGTTGCAGGCGAGCAGGGCGGCCATGGTTTCCAGCGCTCGTTTGGAGTCGTGGGTCACCAGCAGGTATTGCGACAGGTACAAGGTAAAACGACCGTGGACCACGGTGCTGAGCAGGCAGCCGCAGGTGAACATGATCAGCGTGCGGTCGTTTTTCAGGGTGACCAGGGTTTTGAGAAAGCTTTGGGGCTGGCCGATGGCGGATGTCTGGGCCGGGTCCTTGGGAATGCCGCTCATCAGGAAAATGCTGAAGAACGCGATGCCGCCGGCGATCAGGAACGGCGCAATCGGGTACACGCCAGCGATCACCACGCCGAGCATCGGGCCGGTGGCGTAGCCGATGTTGGTCAGGGTGTAGCGCAGCGAAAAAGCCTTGGCGCGTTGGCCCATGGGCAGGTTGTCGCTGAGAATCGCCTTGGACCCGATCAGAAACAGCGCCGAGGCGGTTTCGGTGATCACCAGGGTCGCGGTGGTCAGGTAGAGGTTTTCGGCAAAGGTCAGCAGCACGAAGCCGATGGCACTGGAGAGCATGGCCAGGATCAACAGCCGACGCTTTTCGAGGCGGTCGATGATGTAACCACCATAGAGCGCGAGCAGGGTGGCGATGAACACCGCAATCCCGAGCAGCAGGCCGACGTCCTGTTGGTTGAGGCCGAGCTTGGTGCTCAGGAACAGCGTGAGCAACGGGCTGGTGATGGCGCGACTGACGACGATGGTCAGCGAGCAGATCATCAGCCGGCGGATAACGAGGGAGTAAGTGGCCACGATGGGGCAAATGTCCTTATTCAGATTCTGTGGTGTTCGACGCGCAACGCCAGGCTCAACTCAGCCACCGATCAAGCGCCCGAACCGACTCCAGTTCTTCCAGCCGCCACAACTGCTCCAGCAGCTCTTTTGCCTGCTGTAGCGGTATCACCCGCTCGGCCAGGCTGAAGAATTTCTCCTCCAGCGCCCCATCACTCAGCGGATTGYCCGGCGCCCCCAACGGCACCTCAACGCACAGGCTTGCTTGCCGACCGTCCACGGTCCGCACGCTGACCATAGGCTCGCCATCCTCGGACAGTTGCGGGTCGACTTCAAGGCGAATACGCGACATCCAGTGCGCAATCCGCGGGTGGCGGCGCTGTTCATCGTCGTAGGCTTCCAATCGGCAATGCCCATGGAGCAGCCGGGCCGCCAGGGCATAACGCAGGCTCATCTGCGCCGCCGGCAACGTGCTGACGTCCTGGCCACCGCACATGTCTTGAAGGAATCCGCACAGCGATACCTGAACGTCCTCGACCTGCTCGGCGCTGACCTGCAATTGATCGAGCAACAGGCCCAATGCGTCGATCGCCGAATGGGTCCCACGGCAAGCCGCATAGGGCTTGATCGAGCAGCGCGCGAGTTTCCATACGTGGCCCAGTTCGGCGTCCAACGCCTCGGGCGCGGCGTTATGGGCCGAGTAACTGCCGCAGGCTTCGAGCACCCGACGGCCGATTTCGTAGCCGATCACCACCGCAGTGATCAGTTCGCGGCCGTCTACTGGCTTCGTTGACATCGACAGCGCCGCCATCACCGCCGGCAGCACCACCGCGCCGGAATGGTCGCAGCCGCCGGTATCGTCCAGCTCCAGGGCATGCGCGGCGATACCGTTGAGCATGGCGGCTTGCGCCGCGCCGACTCGTTGATCGGTGCCCCAGACCAACGTGCTGCCGGCTTCCCCCTTGAACACCTGATGCGCCTGTCTGGCGACATCGCTGCCGGCCCCGGCCAGGGCTGCGCCGAAGGTGTCGAGAATGTGCCGCTTGGCCTGCTCCACCAACGCGGCGGGTAAATCTTCGAAGCGCGTATCGACGCAGAACTGCGCCAACCGCTCCATCCGCATGCCCGCCTGATCTTTCATACGCCGTAATCCCGATAATGCCGCTCATATACAGCCGCCGGATGATCCTCGGTCACTGGCGCCGCCGACTCTGCCCACCACTGAGCCACTTCGGCACCGGTGGCGATCCACACGTCATCGTGCTGCTGAATGCTTTGCAGCAACTCGCGCAACACGCCGATCCGCCCTGGCGTGGCGATGATTTCCGGGTGCAGCCGCAGCACGTAACACAAGCCGAACCGGTGAAACCCGGCGAAGTCCATCYTCAGATTGCCAAGGGTGTGGCTGTAAGAGGCGATGCGCGATTGCGCCGGTGGCACCGCCGGGCTGAGGTTGAAGGCGAAATAGGGCTCGTCCTCCAGTTCGTAGTGCAACGGCAGTTCGATCACCTCGGGCGCCGTCGGGTGAGCGAAGGGCAAATCATCGCCGCGCCATGACGAGGACCAACGGATACCGTGCTCGCGCAACGCCTCGATGAAGCCGGGTGCGCCATTGCCGGCGGGAATGCGAAAGCCTGTCGGACGCTGACCGGTCAGCGCGCTCAAGGCCGCGCAGCCCTTGGCGATTTCGGCGCTTTGCTCGGCCAGAGTCAGGTGGTCGTAGTGCTGATGGCGGTAGCCGGCGCAGGCAATCTCGTGCCCGCCGGCCTGGATCGCCCGGAGGTGTTGCGGGTTTTCCTCGGCAACGATGCCGGGCACGAACCAGCTGCTGGAAACCCCCAGTTCTGCGAACACGCCAAGCAAACGCTCGACCCCGCGCTGGGTGCCGTAGCGCCACACCGACAAGGTCTTGTCGCGCCCGGCGACTTCCGGCGCCTGGGTGAGGATGCCGTGGATGTCGTTGTAATCGACGGTCAGCACCACGGCGCAGCGGTAGCCGTTGGGCCAGACAATGGAATCAGCCATGGTGATGCTCCTTCAGCCACCAGTGGGCGACATCGCGGCAGGTGGCGAACCACACGTCATCGCGTTGGCGCATGTGTTCGAAGAGTTTTTCCAGTAACAGGATGCGGCCCGGTTTGCCGGTGATCTTGGGATGGAACAGGGTGGTCAGGCACAGCCCTTCAGCCATGGCGCCATCGAACTCGCGGCACCAGTTATCGAGGGTCAGTTCGTAGCTGGCGGTTCGGTCCAGCCCGGAAGGGAAGTCCGGTGCGCGGGTGTAGGCGAGGGAGGCGTAGTCGTCCATTTCCCAGCGGCCGGGGATTTCCACCAGTGGTGTATCGAAGCCCGGCACCTTGACCAGGTAGGGCCGGTCATCGCCGCGCATGCTGCTGGAATAGGTCACACCGGCTTCCACCAGCATGGCCGGCGTTTCGGCCCGCCAGTCGCCGGACGGCGTGCGGAAACCTTCAGCGCGGATGTTCAGGTACTTCCAGAACACCTCGCGGGATTTGTGCATCACGTCCTTCTGCTGCTCCAGCGTCAGGGCGTAAAAAGATTCGTGTTTGTAGCCGTGATAGGCCACCTCATGCC
>NZ_JBFTMK010000210.1:0-7742 GCF_056396965.1 Pseudomonas sp. 05N434 | reverse complement strand
GGCCGATGGCACCCAACACATACAGCACCGCCAGATGACCGTAGCGATCATTCAGGCGGTCGGAACTGCGCGGAATGATCAGCAAACCGATGATTCCGAAGATGTACGGCACCGATGACACGAACCCGGTCACCAGGTCCGTGCCACCGAACTGCTTGATCAGCGTCGGCAGCCACAAACCGAGGCCATAGATGCTCAAGGTCACCGGCAGATAGAACAGCGCCAGCAGCAACACCCGTTTGTCCTTCAGTGCATGCAACGGATTGCCGTGGCAGGTCTGGCCATACTCGGCGAGGTCTTTTTTCAGTTCCCCGGTCAGCCAGTCTTTCTCGGATTGATCCAGCCATTTCACTTGGTCCGGGCCGTCCGGCAAGTAGCGCAGCACCGGCCAGGTCAGCAGGATCGCTGGCGTACCGATAACGATGAACAGCCACTGCCAGCCGTGCAGGCCAAGCGTGCCGTCCATACCGAGCAAACCGCCGGACACCGGGCCGGTGATCATCATGGCGATGGGTTGGGAAAGGATGAACAGCCCGAGGATCTTGCCGCGATGGCGAATCGGGAACCATTGGGTGATGTAGTACAGCACGCCTGGAAAGAACCCGGCTTCGGCCGCGCCGAGCAGAAAACGCATCACATAGAAGCTGTTCGGGCCCTGGACGAACGCCATGCCGATGGTGATAGCGCCCCAGGTGACCATGATCCGCGCGAACCAGCGTCGAGCGCCGAAGCGGTCGAGCATCAGGTTGCTGGGGATCTCCAGCAGAAAGTAGCCAATGAAGAAAAGCCCGGCACCAAATCCGTAAGCCGCATCACCGATGCCGACGTCGGCGCCCATGTGCAGCTTGGCGAACCCCACGGCGGAGCGATCCACATAGGCGATCAGGTACAGCAGGATCAGGAAGGGAATCAGTTTCAACGTGATGCGACGGATAAGCCGCAATTCCTGGCTCATGAGTTCGGTCTCCGATTGTTGTTGTTATAGAACCTCGGGGGACGCCTCTCGCGGAAAACCATCAGGGCCATCCCTCCGTTGAAAACGACTATATAGTATTACTATTTAACCAACAACACTTCCAAACAGCCGAAATTGCGCTTATGTTACGCCACAGCTCGAACAATATAGTCATACAATAAGAGAACCGATCATGACTGATAAGAAACCCACCCTGCGCTCCGCCCAATGGTTTGGCACTGCCGACAAGAACGGCTTCATGTACCGCAGCTGGATGAAGAATCAGGGCATCGCCGACCATCAGTTCCACGGCAAGCCGATCATCGGCATTTGCAACACCTGGTCGGAACTGACTCCGTGCAACGCGCATTTCCRCCAGATCGCGGAGCACGTCAAACGCGGGGTGATCGAAGCCGGTGGCTTTCCTGTGGAATTCCCGGTGTTCTCCAACGGCGAATCGAACCTGCGCCCCACCGCCATGCTCACCCGTAACCTGGCGAGCATGGACGTCGAGGAAGCCATTCGCGGCAACCCGATCGATGGCGTGGTACTGCTCACCGGTTGCGACAAAACCACTCCGGCGCTGCTGATGGGCGCGGCCAGTTGCGACGTGCCGGCGATCGTCGTCACCGGTGGGCCGATGCTCAACGGCAAGCACAAGGGCCAGGACATTGGTTCAGGCACGGTGGTGTGGCAGCTCAGCGAACAGGTCAAGGCTGGCACGATCACCCTTGATGATTTCCTCGCGGCCGAGGGTGGCATGTCCCGTTCCGCCGGGACCTGCAACACCATGGGCACCGCCTCGACCATGGCTTGCATGGCCGAAGCGCTGGGCACGTCCCTGCCCCACAACGCGGCGATTCCGGCAGTCGATGCGCGCCGTTATGTGTTGGCGCACATGTCGGGTATGCGTGCGGTGGAGATGGTTCGCGAGGATTTGAAGCTGTCGAAAATCCTCACCAAGGAAGCCTTCGAAAACGCCATCCGGGTGAACGCTGCCATCGGCGGTTCGACCAACGCGGTGATCCACCTGAAAGCCATCGCCGGACGCATCGGTGTCGAACTGGACCTGGATGACTGGACCCGCATCGGTCGCGGCATGCCGACCATTGTCGACCTGCAACCGTCCGGGCGCTTCCTGATGGAAGAGTTCTACTACGCCGGTGGCTTGCCTGCGGTGCTGCGTCGCCTGGGCGAAGCCAACCTGATTCCGAACCCGAACGCCCTCACCGTCAACGGCAAAACCCTCGGCGAGAACACCAAGGACGCGCCGATCTATGGTCAGGACGAAGTGATCCGCACCCTCGACAACCCGATCCGCGCCGACGGCGGCATCTGCGTGTTGCGCGGCAACCTGGCGCCACTGGGTGCGGTGCTCAAGCCCTCTGCGGCGAGTGCCGAGCTGATGCAACATCGCGGGCGCGCGGTGGTGTTCGAGAATTTCGACATGTACAAGGCGCGGATCAACGATCCGGAACTGGACGTGGACGCCAACTCGATTCTGGTGATGAAAAACTGCGGGCCGAAGGGTTATCCGGGCATGGCCGAAGTCGGCAACATGGGCTTGCCGGCCAAGCTGCTGGCCCAGGGTGTGACGGATATGGTACGGATTTCCGACGCACGCATGAGCGGCACGGCGTACGGAACCGTGGTCTTGCATGTGGCACCGGAAGCCGCCGCCGGCGGGCCTTTGGCGGCAGTGAAGGAAGGCGACTGGATCGAGCTCGATTGCGCCAGTGGACGTTTGCATCTGGACATTCCGGATGCCGAACTGGCCGCGCGCATGGCCGATCTGCAACCGCCACAACAGTTGCTGGTGGGCGGCTATCGCCAGCTGTACATCGACCATGTGCTGCAGGCGGATCAGGGCTGCGACTTCGACTTCCTCGTCGGTTGTCGTGGAGCCGAGGTGCCGCGTCACTCTCACTGACCCTCTGGATTCTGTAACCACAGTAGAACCTGTGGCGAGGGAGCTCCCTCGCCACAATGATTGTGCCCGCCACGCCTGCTATCATGCGCAGCACCCCATCGCACAGGACCGCGCCGTTCCCCATGGATTACCGCAAACCCTCCGACCGCAAAAGCATGCACTCGCGCATCGTCCAGGAATTGGGCATGCAGATTGTCTCGGGACGCTTCAAACCGGACGACAAACTGCCCGCCGAAGCCCTGTTGTGTGAGGAATACGCGGTCAGCCGGCCAGTCCTGCGCGAAGCGACCCGAGTGCTGGTTGCCAAGGGCCTCGTGTATTCCCGACCGCGGGTCGGCACCGTGGTCAAGCCGCGCCGGGAGTGGCACATGCTCGACCCGGACGTGCTGCACTGGCTGATGCAAAGCAGCCCGCAGAATGAGTTCTTCAGCCTGCTGACCAGCGTGCGCAGCATCATCGAACCGGCCGCTGCAGCCCTGGCCGCGCAGTTCGCCACCGACGCAGACATCGCCTCCATCGGTGAAGCCTACCAACGCATGGAGTCAGCACCGACGCCTGAAGCCTTGTTGCAGCCGGACCTGGATTTCCACAGCCGCATCGCCGACGCGACCCACAACGACCTGCTGGCGAACCTGTGCAACATGTTGTCGGTGGCGATTGCCGAAGCCTTGAAGCACTCCAACCAACGGCCGAACCTGCATGAACTGGCGTTGCCTCGGCATAAGGCGATTCTCACGGCTATCGAGAATCGCGATGCGCTGGGTGCGCGGCATGCGACGTTGGTGCAACTGGACGATGCGCGTAACGCGCTGAATGTGGTGCTCGGCACCGATCCCGCATAACCACCACAATTCCCCTGGGCTCATTGCCACCACGTAGTCATCCCTTAGATCATCGAATTGTCGGATCTGCGGTATCCCGTTACCGCACATCCATTCCGGCCTCGCCTTACTTTGCGTGACTCAACCCATGCAAAGGATTGCATCATGCCGATACCTGCATCCCCCCCTGCCACGGCGGACATGACCGATATCATCGCGCACGCCGTCAGCGCCCGCTTCAGCTCCCGCCCCACCCTGCGCTCGGAAACCGCTCGCCTGCTCAAGGACGGCGTACTGGAAAAGTACCCGCAACTGGACTTCGACCCTGAGCGAACCAAAATCGCGCAGCCGATTCCCAACGGGGCCTGGCGCCTCACGTTACTGCTGGACTTGGTACTGGATTATCTGGCCAGCGGCACACCTGTCGATTTCAGCGAGCGGTTCGGTCGTGCCTGCTTTCTGACCAACCGTGCGCCCGCGCAACTGACTGTCGGCAAAACCACATCACGCCTGCCTGATCTCCAGGTGATTGCGGGGGTCATCCTTGAGCTGCCCGACTTGCTGCACATCGGGCTCCAGGAATCGCTGACCCTTTACTGGAACCAAAAGGACGAGGCCGGCGTCAGCCGCTGGCAATGGCTGGGAAACTTGCTGGCCGGCGTCCTGCAGACATCCGCGACCCGCCTGTCGAAAAGCAACCCGGTGCAGGCCGGGATTCTCGCGGAGCTGGCCAGCCACCCGGACAACCTGCAGCGTCTCCAGCAATCCTGGTCAAAAGGCCCCATACAAGCCTGCACCCTACAAACCACCCTGACCAACGGTGACGTCTCCATTACGCTGCAGGCCTCCGAGCTCCTGGTGACTTGTGGTGAAACCCATTTGTTGTGCAGCGTGACCGGCAAAATCGAGCCCTTCGCTTCCCTGGAAGCTTTCGGCCTGGCTTGGGGCGCACGGTTTCAGCGGGCATACAAAGCCGATGCCATCACCTGGAAGCGGTTTGAGCCGGACGGCAACATCTTTGACATTCAGGCTGCCCTGCTCCTGAACCGGCAGCTGGAAAATCTGGCTGAGCTCAAACTGCCTGCCAGCCAGGGCCTGGGCGAGTTGGTGAAACACGTTGACGCGATCACCGAAGTCGCCACGCTGTTCATCGACAGCCAACTGGACGAGGCCGCTTTTCAACCGATACAGGCGTCGATTCCCTGGTGGTTGCAAGCGGCGACACCCACTGACCGCATGGCCTATCGCAAGCACGTCCTGGCCATGGCCAGCGTCAAGCAACAGACCCAGGGGCGCACCTTCAACGATGGCATCGACGACCTTCGTACGTTTGCCCGAAAAGCCTTGCACAAGCAGATGCAGGAAGATTATCCGCTGGCGCCCGGTTACAACTCCGACGAGCTGGAACTGACTTTTCATGTACCCGTCGGTGACCTCGGCAGCGGCTACATCGAAACCGTCAAAATCACCCTGACCGAGCTGGCGATCAACAATCTCGCCGCAAAACCCAAGGGCCGCATGACTGTCCGTCACACCGGAGACCAACTGATTCAGCAGTGGACTACCGACGCCTATCTGCTGGACCTGGTGAGCCGGGTCAATGTCGGCCAGCACTATCCCGAACTGATCGAAACCTTGCTGCTCGGCGAGACCGACGACGCACGGGAGCGGGAACGATTGTTCGCGCTGGAACTGTCGGTTCATCTCCCCCTGCTGGCCCTCGAACATTCGATCAAGGGTGAGCACGGGTTCACCCATCTGGGGTATCGCTATGTCGATGCGTTGATGAATCGCACCGCCGCCGAACGGGTCGTCAACGAACAGGCCGTGGTCATCCGGCCCCTGGCGTTCCAACGCAAGGACGGCGCCGACTGTGATGTGGCCGCCAACATGTTCATCATCGAGCCCAAAGACTTGCAGGCCTCTGGCCCGCATATCCTCTATCGCCCGTTGTACACCCCGTCACTGCAGCAATACGCCGCTCGCAGCGACTTGCTCAAAGCGATCGCGCAACAGGGCGCGCTGCAAACCAGCGTGCTGACCTGGCTCCCGGACCGCGCACGTCCGGTTTACGACAACAACGGTTTCAACGAACCGCATATCAACCACTTTCACATCGGCGACGAGTTCTCACCGCCCGACAAGCCGAAACCGGCGATTCTGGCAGGCGACGAAGCTGCGGCCCGGTGGCTCAGTGCAGTGGAGGAAGGTCGATTGCCGGCCAGCCTGTTCGCCAGCAACGCCCGGGCGCTGGCCGATCTGGCTGACAGGCAATCGGTGTCCAATGCCGAAAGCCGTTGGGCGATCATCCTTGAGGGTGGCTGGCTGGTCTTTAACAACCTGGTACTGCCACTGTTGCGCGGCCCGGCAATGCTGGTGGGCTGGATGCTGCAAATCACCCATAGCCTGATCAACGACCTGCCCGCACTGGACAGTGATGACCCAACTACCCGGAATCTGGCCTGGATCGATGTGCTCTTGAACATCGGCCTGCTCCTTTTGCATGTCGCACGAACTCAAGGTGAACGGCCTGCACTCGCGCCAGAGCGCATGGGCGAAGACGCTCCGGTGACCCTCGATCCGCTGCGCCGTCTGTTGCCACTGGACTTGCTGCATCCCGAGACAACCATCACTCAAGAAACACCCGGACTGCCCTCCGAACCGCCGGGCAGTGGCAATACGTTGCTGGATTTCAACCTGTCGACCGCTCGGGACTCGACCTCGGCGCGGCTGTTCAACAAGCTGCAGGCGGTCAAGGTTGCATGGCCCGCGTCTCTGCCAGAGCCTGTTGCAACCGGTCCGTTCAAGGGGCTGTACCGGATCGACAACAAATGGCACGTCACGGTCGCCGGCCTGCTGTTTCGCGTGAGTGTCGTGCCCGGTTTCGGTGAGGCCTACCTGGTGCATCCCGAGCATCCCGACCATCCGGGAATCAAGCTCAAAACCGATGGATACGGCCGGTGGACGCTGGATCAAGGGCTGAAACTGCTCGGCGGAGGACGTAACGCCAGGCGGGATGCCCTGCGCGAGAGCAAACAACAACGCATCAGCCTGCTGGAACTGAACCACCAGGAATTTTTGCAGCAACAGACGCAGGTGCAAAAACGCGTTGATATCGCGGAAAAGCTGATGGAGCTGAAAACAAACGACCCCGCCAGCAGCGAGCAGGATCGCACCACTTTTCGCCAACGGTTCGCAGACGAGCTGGACAAACAGAGCGAAACCTATGTCACGGCGCTTGCCGAAATCCGCGAAAAAAGCGCTCTGAGCAAAACTGATCCCGATCCAAACCTGCAGCGCAACCTGCTGGAGAATCTCATCAACAACACGCGCAAACGTGTGGTCATCGCTGACCGGGAACGGGAAGCCACCAATCGAACTTACGCGGACTTGACCCGCGGTATCGAACACTTGCGCGAAGCAATCAAGGACAAGGGCAACGTCGTACTGGATCGATACTTCGAATTCATGCGCAGGACCTCCGAAGTCAACGAAACCATGATCAGGTTCTACGAAGAAACAGAGAGCCGACTTGCGGAGCTTAAACACCTGTCTCGCTTGGGCTTGGAGGACTGGAAACGGTTGACCGACAATCGCTCCGAGAATGAATTGACCGCTTTGCGAGTCAAATCCTACCAACTGAGCATCTTGCGTATTCTCAGCCTGAAGGAACTGGGTAGCGCCACCATGGCCCCACTCGAACGCGCACTCGATCCCCTGATGTTGCTGTCTCGCTCCCATTCCGAACTGCAAACTTCTCGCACTTATAACAATAGCGATCGGATCGCCGTTCTGGACAACCTGGTCGATCACTACCGCAAAGCACTGGATGGGCTTGAAAGTATCGGCATCTTCAATGCCGAAGAATTACAGCCGGCGGCCTTCAATCGCCTGCGAGAGATCATCGGTGAACTGCGCCTCGATGCCGAGCGACGTCTGGCCGATGACCTTCAAAATCTCCCGCAACCTTCGGTCTCCGAGCCCGGTCCGTCTTCACCCGGAGCCAGCAAGCCCCCGATCCAGCGCCCCTCTTCAT
>NZ_JBFTMK010000209.1:0-7787 GCF_056396965.1 Pseudomonas sp. 05N434 | reverse complement strand
GTGTGAATGTAAGGTTCGCTGAAGTCGAAACGATCCTTCAGGTCCGGGGTCAGTGCTATGTGATTGATGGCAACGTCGTATTTGCCGCTTTCGACGCCGGTCATCAGATCGTCGGAATCGGTGACGACGAAGTCGGCCCGTACATCCAGCTCATTGGCCAGCAGTTGACCCAACTCGACCTCGAACCCGGTCAGTTTGCCGTCATCCTTGAAATTGAAGGGCGGTGTATTAGCCTCAAGAGCAATGCGCAATTCGCCGCGGTCGTTTACATCGTCCATCAGTTCGGCATGAGCCAAAGGGCTCAAAAGGGGTAGCAGGCAGATCAGGCCAGGCAAAAAGCGCATGGTCACTCCTTTGAATTCATTTATCTATCGCGACGCGCTGTTCAGGCTCGCTTTGCTATGGTTATTGAGTGCCTTCGACAACGAATGGCCGTTAAGTTGTTCACGGTCGAGCGAATTTTACGGAAAAACTGGAGAAGAGAATGAAAAGCTTTATGTCACGAGCAGCATTGGCTGGTGTGCTGATGGGTGTTTCGGTGCTGGCCGGTGCCGCCACCCCGGCTCCGAAGGGGGCAGAAGTGTTCATCGTATCTCCTGCGGACGGAGCCACGGTCGCGCAAACCTTTACAGTGAATTTCGGCGTCAAGGAAATCGCACTGGCACCAGCGGGCGACACCACCAAAAACACTGGGCACCACCATCTGCTGATCGATGTCGACAAACTACCGGCTGCCGGCGCTCCGATTCCAAACGATGCCAATCACATGCACTTTGGCAAAGCGCAAACTCACGCTGAAATCAAACTGGCACCGGGCAAGCACACCTTGCAGCTCGAACTGGGCGACAGCGGTCACATGCCGTTCGATCCGCCGATCGTGTCGAAGAAAATCACCGTGACGGTGAAGTAGCTTTTCCACAGCGATGAAAAAGCAGCCGTAAAAAAGGGAGCTCCGAGGAGCTCCCTTTTTTGTCGCTCAAGTCGCGATCAGAACAACACGCGGCAACGAATGGTGCCGTTGATGTGCTGCAGCTTCTCTTGCGCCATTTCCGAGTAATCGGCATCCACGTCGATCACGACGTAGCCGACTTTCTCGTTGGTCTGCAGGAACTGACCGGAAATGTTGATGCCGTTTTCGGCGAAGACCTTGTTGATCTCGCTCATCACACCCGGAATGTTTTCGTGGATGTGCAGCAGACGGTGCTTGCCAGGGTGAGCCGGCAAGGCCACTTCCGGGAAGTTCACGGACGATACCGACGTACCGTTGTCGCTGTACTTGACCAGTTTTTCCGCCACTTCCAGGCCGATGTTGGCCTGCGCTTCAGCGGTAGAACCACCGATGTGCGGGGTCAGGATCACGTTGTCCAGGCCACGCAGCGGGCTTTCGAACTCTTCTTCGTTGGAGCGTGGCTCCACCGGGAATACGTCGATGGCCGCGCCGATCAGGTGCTTGTCCTTGATCGCGTCCGCCAGGGCGTCCAGTTCGACCACGGTGCCGCGCGCGGCGTTGATCAGGATGCCGCCCTTCTTGATGGCGCGGATTTCCTTCTCGCCGATCATCCACTGGGTGGCAGCGGTTTCCGGAACGTGCAGGGTGACGATGTCGGACATGCCCAACAGCTCGTGCAGGTTGCCGACCTGGGTGGCGTTGCCCAATGGCAGCTTGGTCACGGTGTCGTAGAAGTAAACCTGCATGCCCAGGCCTTCCGCCAGGACCGACAGTTGAGTGCCGATCGAGCCGTAACCGACGATACCCAGCTTTTTACCGCGGATTTCGAAGGAGTTGGCTGCGCTTTTGATCCAGCCGCCACGGTGGCAGGAAGCGTTCTTCTCAGGGATGCCGCGCAGCAACAGAATCGCCTCGGCCAGCACCAGCTCGGCAACGGAGCGAGTGTTGGAGTACGGCGCGTTGAATACCGCGATACCGCGTTCGCGAGCCGCGTTGAGGTCGACCTGGTTGGTGCCGATGCAGAAACAGCCGACAGCCACCAGTTTCTTCGCGTGATCGAAGATCTCTTCGGTCAGTTGAGTGCGGGAGCGAATGCCGATGAAGTGAGCATCAGCGATCTTTTCCTTCAGCTGGGCGTCCGGCAGAGAACCTGTGAGGTACTCGATGCTGGTGTAGCCCGCCGCCTTGAGGACGTCGACAGCCGATTGGTGGACGCCTTCGAGAAGAAGGAACTTGATCTTGCTCTTATCGAGAGAAGTCTTGCTCATCTGCGTAAACCTGTGTCCCGGAGAAAAAATGGCAGGGAAGGGAGCAGCCAGAGCTGACCCGGACGGCAGGAAAGCCGTCGCCGCAGAACAGCCTTTGGGCACTATCCTGCGGGGTCGGTATGCTAGCATATGCGACCTGCTAACACTCATTCTGCGACGTGAAGCGTACTCAGGATGACCATGAATTGTTCGAGAGTTCTGTCGATGACCAATCCTGCGCTGATTGATGAGCTGAAGACCCTGGTTGAGCCTGGCAAGGTGCTGACCGACGCCGACTCCCTGAACGCTTACGGCAAGGATTGGACCAAACATTTCGCCCCGGCCCCGACGGCCATTGTGTTCCCCAAGACCATCGAGCAGGTCCAGGCCATTGTCCGTTGGGCCAATGAACACAAGGTTGCGCTGGTGCCGTCCGGCGGTCGTACCGGGCTTTCTGCCGCAGCAGTGGCGGCCAATGGCGAAGTGGTCGTGTCCTTCGACTACATGAACCAGATTCTCGACGTGAACCTCACCGATCGCACCGTTGTTTGTCAGCCGGGCGTGGTTACCGAACAATTACAGAACAAGGCTGAAGAGCACGGTTTGTACTATCCGGTGGACTTCGCTTCGGCAGGTTCCAGCCAGATAGGTGGCAATATCGGCACCAATGCCGGCGGGATCAAGGTGATTCGCTACGGCATGACCCGTAACTGGGTGGCCGGCATGAAAGTCGTCACCGGCAAGGGCGATCTGCTGGAACTGAACAAAGACCTGATCAAGAACGCCACCGGCTACGACCTGCGTCAGCTGTTCATCGGCGCTGAAGGCACCCTGGGTTTTGTCGTCGAAGCCACCATGCGTCTGGACCGTGCGCCGAAAAACCTCACCGCGATGGTGCTCGGTACAGCCGATTTCGATTCGATCATGCCGGTATTGCACGCGTTCCAGAGCAAACTTGACCTGACTGCCTTCGAATTCTTTTCCGACAAAGCCCTGGCCAAGGTCATGGCACGCGGCGATGTGCCGGCGCCATTCGAATCCGACTGCCCGTTCTATGCGCTGCTGGAATTCGAAGCGACCACCGATGAAGTAGCCAACCACGCCCTGGAAACCTTCGAGCACTGCGTCGAGCAGGGCTGGGTGCTGGACGGCGTGATGAGCCAGAGCGAAACCCAGTTGCAGAACCTCTGGAAGCTGCGCGAGTACATCTCCGAAACCATTTCCCACTGGACGCCGTACAAAAACGACATTTCGGTCACTGTGTCGAAAGTCCCGGGGTTCCTGAAGGAAATCGACGCGATCGTCGGCGAACACTACCCGGACTTCGAAATCGTCTGGTTCGGCCACATCGGCGACGGCAACCTGCACTTGAACATCCTCAAGCCGGATAACCTGAGCAAGGATGAGTTCTTCGCCAAGTGCGCCACCGTCAACAAGTGGGTGTTCGAAACCGTCGAGAAGTACAACGGTTCGATTTCCGCCGAACACGGCGTGGGCATGACCAAACGTGACTACTTGACCTATAGCCGCTCACCGGTTGAGATCGAGTACATGAAAGCCGTCAAAGCGGTGTTCGACCCGAATGGCATCATGAACCCGGGCAAGATTTTCGCTGTTTGATTCTTCGAACTTTAAGAGCACGAAGCAGGAGTCGGTCAATGAGCTATCAGCACCAGTATGTCGACGGAACGCGTATTCATTTTCCGCTGGGGAAAGTGGTGTGCATCGGCCGCAACTACGCCGAACACGCCAAGGAACTGGACAACCCGGTGCCCACCGAACCACTGCTGTTCATCAAGCCCGGCAGCTGCGTGGTGCCACTGGAAGGCAGCTTCAGCATTCCGACCGAGCGCGGTTCGGTGCATTACGAAGCAGAAATAGCGGTGCTGATCGGCAAGCCATTGTCGACCAAGCCGAGCCGCGAAGAAGTGCTGGATGCCATCTCCGGCTTCGCCCCGGCCCTGGACCTGACCCTGCGCGACAAGCAGGCCGAGCTTAAAGCCAAGGGCCTGCCGTGGGAAATCGCCAAGTGCTTTGACGGTGCGGCGGTGATTGCGCCATTCGTGGCTGGCAGCACGTTTACCGACCTGACCGACATCGGCATCCGCCTGACCATCAATGGTGAAGTCCGCCAGGATGGCAACACCAAGGACATGCTCAATCCGATCGTGCCGATGATCCAGTACATGGCCGGCTGCTTCTCGCTGCAGGCCGGTGACGTGATCCTCACTGGCACGCCGGTGGGCGTTGGCCCGCTGAACGTCGGTGACGAACTGGTGCTCGAATTGCCGGGTGTCAGCCGCTTTACCAGTAGCGTTCTCTAAAAAGCAAAAAATCGCAGCCTGCCGCAGGCTGCGATCTTTTGATCTTGGCTGCCCACACAGGGCAATCCGGCCATTTCCCGTTTTTTTCACATTTTGTCTGGATAATTCCGGGGCTTATGGCATCTGAGCCTGTCCCAATGTGCTATTACCCATAGCCTGAATTTCTGGAACGCATCCCTGAATGGCCATCGAATCGCTGCCCAAGCTGAAAACTGCCCGCCGCTCGCGCTTTGTCATGCGTTGGTATTTCTGGCTTTTACTGGTGGCGGTCGCCGCTTATGGCCTTGCGTTTGCGATGCATTGGGATGATCGCGGTGTGCTCTGGGTGAAGGAGCGCTTCGAAAGCCCTGCCGAACGAAAAGAGAGTGTCTGGCTGCCGGACTATCGGGCGGTGATCGACGCCAAACTGCTGCCGGGGATGGAGAAGGACGAAGCGTCGGACGTGTCTTACGACCCGCAGACCAAAACCCTGTTCTCCGTGATGGGCAAGAACCCGTTCCTGGTCGAGCTGACGTTGCAAGGCGACGTGTTGCGCAAAATGCCGCTGGTGGGGTGGAGCAACCCGGAAGGGGTGACGGTAATGGGCAATGGTTTGCTGGCGATTACCGATGAGCGCGAACACCTGCTCTCGATCGTCAAGGTCGATGCCGATACGCGCGAGCTGAACATCGCCAATTTCCCGAAGTACGATCTCGGCCCCTCGAAAAACCAGAATAAAGGCTTCGAAGCCGTCGTCTGGGATGCCCGTCGCCAGCAACTGCTGCTGGGTGAAGAGCGTCCACCAGCGCTGTTCAGCTGGAAAAGCGATGGCAGCCAGATCCTGAAGGGTGACAAGCAGAAACTCTCCAGCGACGCACTGGATGTCCGTAACCTGTCGGCCCTGGCCATCGATCCGCGCACCGGTCACACCCTGGTGCTGTCCGCCGACTCTCACTTGTTGCTGGAACTGGACGAGAAGGGCGAGCAGGTCAGTTTCATGACCTTGCTCGGAGGGTTCAATGGCCTGAAGAAAACCATTCCCCGTGCCGAAGGCGTCACCATGGACGAAGCAGGCACGCTGTACATGGTGAGCGAGCCGAACCTGTTCTACCGCTTCGAAAAGCAACAGGTTCGGTAGTTGCGGTAGAAGGTCGCGGGCCATTAGGGTTTTAATTCAGGCAGCCGTGGTGTTTCATCCGCCCGTCCTGTTTCCGAGTTTGCCTGAATGCGTCGACTTGTCCGCCCCAAACCCCTGATGCTGATCCTGTCGGTCATTGCCCTGATCCTGTTGGTTGCCGTCGGCCAGTACCAGCGCCTGTTCGAGCGCAGCGGGTTCAATGTGCAGGCGCTATGGCAGCCGATGAATGCCCAGCCCATTGGCCTGGACCAGTATCAGGTGGCGATCGAGGCGCGAGTCATTGACGGTCTGGACGACGATGTTTCCGCGCTGACCTTCGATCCCGTGCGCAAAAGCCTGTTCACGGTCACCCACAAAAACGCCGAGCTGATCGAGTTGTCCCTGGAAGGCAAAATCCTGCGGCGTGTGGCGCTGGTCGGGTTCGGCGACCCGGAAGCAGTGGAGTTCATTAGCGCTGACACTTACGTGATCACCGATGAGCGTGAGCAACGGCTGATCAAGATTCATCTGCGCAAGGGCACGACGTTCCTCGATGCCGCGGACGCCGAGCAGATGACCCTCGGCGTGCACATGAGCGGCAACAAGGGTTTCGAGGGTTTGGCCTATGACTCGGTGGGCAAGCGCTTGTTCGTCGCCAAGGAGCGCGACCCGATGCTGATCTACGAAGTGCAGGGCTTTCCCCATTACAACCCGGAGAAGTCCTACGCGGTGCACGTGGTGAACAATCCCAAGCGCGATGGCGGAATGTTCGTGCGAGACCTGTCGAGCCTGCAATATGACGAGCGCAGCGGCCATTTGCTGGCACTGTCCGATGAGTCGCGGTTGATTCTTGAACTGGATGTGGACGGGCGACCGCTGAGCACCCTGTCACTGAACAAGGGTCGTCAGGGATTGCACAAGCCGGAAGGCATTGCCATGGATGACGACGGCACCCTGTACCTCGTCAGCGAGCCGAACCTGTTCTATGTCTTCAAAAAACCGTCGCAACCCTGACCAACATCCCAAAACTAAATTGTAGGAGCGAGCAAGCTTCGCTCCTGCAAATGGGTGTGGCATCAGGCCTTGAGGGTTTTCACGCCTTCGCTTGTGCCCAACAGCAGCAAGTCCGCCGGGCGCGCCGCGAACAAACCGTTGGTGACCACGCCGACGATGGCGTTGATCTGTGCTTCCAGCTCCACCGGGTTGGTGATCTGCATGTTGTGCACGTCAAGGATGATGTTGCCGTTATCGGTCAGCACACCTTCACGGTAAACCGGGTCGCCGCCCAGCTTCACCAGTTCGCGGGCCACGTGGCTGCGAGCCATCGGGATCACTTCCACCGGCAATGGGAACGCACCGAGCACCGGCACCAGTTTGCTGGCGTCGGCGATGCAGATGAAGGTCTTGGCCACGGCCGCCACGATCTTCTCGCGGGTCAGGGCTGCACCGCCGCCTTTAATCAGGTGCAGGTGCTCGTCGCTTTCATCGGCGCCGTCGACGTAGAACTCCAGATCGCTGACGGTATTGAGCTCATACACCGGAATACCGTGGCCCTTGAGGCGCGCGGCGGTGGCTTCGGAACTGGCCACTGCGCCGTCAAACGCGCCTTTGTGCTTGGCCAGGGCGTCGATGAAGCAATTGGCGGTAGAGCCGGTGCCGACCCCGACGATGCTCTTGTCATCGAGTTTCGGGAGGATGAAGTCGACGGCGGCCTGAGCCACTGCCTGTTTGAGTTGATCCTGGGTCATGCGGGCTCCGAGGTGCCGAAGAGGGGGACGAAAGGCCGGCATTATAGGCCTCGCGATGTGGAAGGTCATTGCCAGTGTGTCGAATGGAGACGAGGGGGCTTGTCTGTGGCGAGGGAGCTTGCTCCCGCTCGGCTGCGCAGCAGTCGTAAAACCTGCCAATACAGTGTGTTTGAAGAAACGGGCTGCCTGTTTTGGGGAGCACTTCGCACTCCAGCGGGAGCAAGCTCCCTCGCCACAATGAGTCTCTTGCGTTTGCGAGTGGCTAAAACCACCTGTTTAGTGTGGTCGCCCGCCCGAAAGCCGGGTTAGACTCCTTGGCCCTGCCCAACCCGTTCAGTGATGCTTTCCGATGCTCGAACAGTACGTCAAAAAGATCCTCACCTCGCGCGTTTATGACGTTGCCGTAGAAACCCCATTGCAGAC
>NZ_JBFTMK010000208.1:0-7850 GCF_056396965.1 Pseudomonas sp. 05N434 | reverse complement strand
GTCCCATCGCGATCCACAGAACCTTGCAGAGGTCTTTCGCAAAGCCGATTGGGTCGACGTCTCCCGTGGTGCGGTTACTTTTGGACTCTCACGACAGAAGCGACGTGAGATATTCTCGGCCTTTCCTGATGCAGGATTTCACATTCGCTTAGTTCAGCTTTCGCTCAAACGACTGCTAACGAACCCATTGAGCCCACTGCCAATGATGCGGCTCTGAATTTAGTGAGCCCACCCAGGCTGTGGTGATCACAATGCTACCGGACTTGTGGTCGTTGCACGGCGCGCATTGCTTCCAGACATTGAGCGCTTTGGGGGGGACCGCCCATACGGGAACACCCATACCACATAATTATAGGAATACCGATTTGCAAAAGTATGGGAACGCCCGTAATACTTCGCGGATGGAATTTAAAGAAAGACTCAAAATCGCCCGTCGCCATGCCGGTCTAAACCAGACCGAGCTTGCCGAGCGCGCCGGCCTCACGCAGACATCAATTTCCGACCTTGAGCGCGGCAAATCGAAGGCGACAGCCTTTGCTGCTCAGATTGCTTCGGTCTGTGGTGTCTCCCCTATGTGGCTCGCTGAAGGCAGTGGCGACATGCTCAAAGGTGTTGCAGTAACCGCTGAGCGCACTCAACCAAACGTGGCAATGTCAGACATTGAGACATGGGATGACGAAACCCCGCTCGATGACGACGAGGTTTACGTGCCATTTCTCCAGGAAGTGGAGTTAGCAGCGGGCTCCGGCCGATTCGCGATTGCCGAAAGCACCAGCGCCAGGCTGCGCTTCTTCAAGAAAGACCTTCGCCACAACAACGTTCAGTTCAGCAACGCGAAGTGCGTCGCGGTGAGCGGCAACAGCATGCTGCCGGTGCTGCGCGACGGCGCCACGGTTGGCGTGAACGTTGGCAAGAACACATTGAGCGATATCGTCGACGGCGAGATGTACGCGATCAACCACCACGGCCAGCTAAGGGTCAAACAGGTGTACCGCACGCCCACCGGAATTCGCCTGCGAAGCTTCAACCGAGACGAACATCCGGACGAGGACTACACGTTCCAGCAAATCCAGGAGCAGCAGATTTCAATTCTGGGGCATGTGTTCTGGTGGGCGATGTATTCGCGTTGAAGGGCTGAGTTGGCTCCAACGGTTGCAGCCTTGGCAGAACAACGCTCTGCTGGACGCCACTCCTCAATGCCTGGACGAGCTTGAGGCGTTCGTCGTACTGCGCGTGGCCGCACTCCCAAGAAGAATTTCAGCGCATCCAATCTCACCAAATGCAGACTCCCTCTCACCATAAGAATGTGGGAGCGCTGAATTATGGGAATACCCATTGACACAAATTACGGGTATACCTATATTCAAGTCCAAGCCAACGCATCACAGGCCCAGCAGCACCAAAAGTAAGGCTCAACTGAGCAAAGGGTGACATCAAATGAAATAGGGAAATGACCATGACCGTAGACATCAGCAACTACACAATCGCTACACCGCTTCCAATCTCCGACACCAACCCGATCGCGCTTGAATTGATCGGCTGGCGGGCACTGCTTGAATGCCCGGAAGTTGTTTCGATGCTTCCAGATGGCTCGCTGCAAATGACGGCGCCGACGCTCGGTGCTTCGAGCAAGAGCACCCTGCGGACGCGCTGCGAGTGGAAAGAGCCGGGCTATTGGTTGTTCGCCAGCGCTGCTGACCACTGGAACCGACAAGAAATGCGAGTCACGAAGGTCAACTCGCTGCAGAAGGTTGTGATCAGCCAGATTCATGTTCAGGGTTCGGAAAGGCCACCTGTAAAAGTGTTTTGGAACAAAGGCCGAATCACGATGGGATTTCGGTCGAGCTATCTCCAGGAAGACCCGGTGAACACGACGATTCTGGAAGACGTGCCACTCGGTGCACTTTTCAAAATCAACATTCACGCCAATTCGAACGGCGCTGTATCCGTCTCGGCGAGCTGTAATGGCGTCAAATCCACCTCTGCAATCATGCGCCTCGACAACACCTGGGACACGAAAACTCTCGCCTTCCACGGCGGTGTGTACAACCAGATCGATTACTCCGACACCACTGACCCGCAAGACGGTTCGGTCTGCATCATCAGCGACCTTTCCATCACCCACCTCTGAAATCGCGCATTTCGTGCGAGCATGACAACCAGCGTCACGTCAGCCTGACGATAACTGCCCGCCCCTCTCATTGAGAGCGCATCGGAGTGTGATCTGTAGCAAAGCAGGCACCTGACTGTTAATCAGGCCAGCCACTGAGTACGCCGGGCAGAGACCGGCGCAGGCAGAGCCAGAGGTGACGACCTCGCGCAGATCACCCCCGCTGCGCACGGCACGGATGAGCGCAGCCGAGTGGCTTTTGATCAGTTCACGACCTGAATGCACCACTGGAAAAGCGATTCTCGGTTGAGGCAGATATCCGAGCGCAATGCTCAACACGTCTCGAACTAAACAGACCACAAAAGACTTCCCGGATGGGTCAATCATCCCGACCTTGAAACCGCAAACGGTATTGCCCCGGGCTCTCCCCCGTCCATTTTTTGAAGGCGCGGTGAAACGCACTCGGCTCCTGAAACCCCAACTGTTCGGCAATATCGCTGATGTTCGCCTTACTCTGGCGCAACCGTTCAAACGCCACCCCGCGCCGCACTTCATCCTTGATTTCCTGATACGAACAGCCCTCACGTCCCAGTTTCCGGCGAAAGGTACTGGGGCTCAGGTGCTGTTCCAGGGCGAAGTCCTGCAAGGTCGGCCATTSGCTGTAATGGCTRTKGCGCARRCGCTGATGAACCTGCGATGCCAGSCCATGCTGGTTRCGGAARCGRATCACCAGCCATTGAGGTGCGGTGCGCAAAAACACTTTCAGCGAGGCAAGGTCCTGAACCACCGGCAGCCGCAAGTAGTGACTGGCGAACTCGATTTCGGTGTGTTCGGTGCCAAAGGTCAGGTTGGGCCCCCAGAGCAAGGCGTCATCACGCAGCGACAAACGCTGATGACGAAAGTCCGCACGATCGATGGGAATTCGCCGCCCGCCTAGCCAACACAGCAGACTGATCATCAACACCAGAAACGTTTCTTCGCCCAGCCGGCTGACCTCGCTGTTCTGCGAGCGGGTCTGCAAGCTGATGACCGCACGCTTGCCACGCACACTCAACATGCCGCGAAAATCACGCAGGAACAACGCGAAATTGGCCAGGCACTGACGCATGGCTTTTTCCAGCGTCGGCTCCTGAATCAATGCCCGACAGATCAAGGCAAAACTGCCCGGCGGCATACCATGGGAGTCCAACTGGAAAAATTCATCGTTCAACTCACGAATCTGCGCCAGCCACAACGCGGCGAAAGCCGTGGCCGGCACCCGTGCTGTCGGCTGATCCATCAGTGCCGGATCAATTCCCACCTGTTCAAGGAGTGACCGCAAACGCTGCGGCTTCTCACGCAACGCATGGATCATGGGATACATGAAGTAAACCGCCACCGAATCCGTTTCCCGCATTTGAATGCCTCTCTCGTTACATCTGAACATGGCAAAAAACGCCATCACCCTTGAACAGTTTTGGCATAGGCCAGCGGCGCTGCTGATTCTAGACTCGTGCTCAACAAAAAAGACCTGTTCAAGAGAGCCAACATGAACCATTCCGATATTTTTGTAGTGAGCGCCGTCCGTTCTGCCATCGGCAGCTTTGGCGGTTCACTCAAGGATGTACCGCCTATTCAGTTGGCAACCGATGTTTGCCGCGCCGCTATCGAACGATCTGGCCTGGCGCCCGAGCATATCGGCCACGCGGTGATGGGGCATGTGATCCCGACCGAGGCACGCGACGCCTACATCTCCCGGGTCGTAGCGATGAATGCCGGCCTGACGAAAGAGACTCCCGCCTTCAACGTCAACCGTCTTTGCGGTTCGGGTTTGCAGGCGATTGTCAGTGCCGCGCAAAGTTTGATGCTGGGGGATGCGGGCGCTGCGCTGGCAGGTGGCGTCGAGTCCATGAGCCGCGGCGCGTACCTGTTGCCGCAGGCGCGCTGGGGCGCACGAATGGGCGACATGCAGGCCGTCGACTACATGCTTGGCGCACTGCAAGACCCGTTTGCCGGTTTCCATATGGGGATCACCGCTGAAAATATCGCCGAGCACTATGGCATCACGCGTCAGGCCCAGGATGAGTTGGCGCTTCTCAGCCAACAGCGTGCTGCCCGGGCGATTGCCGAGGGGCGTTTTTCCGGGCAGATCGTGCCGATCGAAGTCGCGACCCGCAAAGGGACGGTTTCCTTTGCGACGGATGAGCATGTACGGGCTGAGGTCAACGTCGAGCAATTGAGCCGCATGAAACCGGCGTTCAAAAAGGACGGCACCGTCACCGCCGGCAACGCGTCTGGTCTCAATGATGGTGCCGGCGCACTGATCATGGCCACCGGTCAAACTGTTCAGGAACAGGGTCTCAAGCCCATGGCTCGACTGGTGGGTTATGCCCACGCAGGCGTTGAGCCCTCAATGATGGGGCTGGGACCGATTCCCGCCACCCGTTTGGTGCTCAAGCGCGCCGGCCTGACCGTTGCCGATCTTGACGTGATCGAGTCCAACGAAGCCTTCGCCGCCCAGGCCTGTGCCGTAGCGCAAGAGCTGGGCTTCGATCCGCAGAAGGTCAACCCCAACGGTTCGGGCATCTCGCTGGGCCATCCGGTGGGCGCCACTGGCGCGATCATCGCCACCAAAGCCATTCATGAACTGCACCGCTGTCAGGGCCGTTATGCCCTGGCGACCATGTGCATCGGTGGCGGCCAAGGCATCGCCGTGTTGTTCGAACGGGTTTGATCACAAGGACATACGCATGAACCTACAGAACATTGGCGTTATCGGCGCCGGCACCATGGGCAATGGCATCGCGCAAGTCTGCGCCCTGGCCGGCTTCAACGTGACCTTGATCGACATTTCCGAGAGCGCTCTGCAAAAGGCAATCGCGACCGTCGATAAAAACCTTGATCGGCAGGTCGCCAAGGACGCGCTGACGCAGGAACAAAAACTCGCCGCCCTCGACAAGATTCGCACCAGCACTGATTACGGCAGCCTGCTGAACGCGCAACTGGTGATCGAAGCCGCCACCGAAAACCTCGATCTGAAACTGCGCGTGTTGCAACAGATCGCCGCTCRGGTCAGCGCCGAGTGCGTGATTGCTTCCAACACGTCGTCGCTGTCCATCACCCAACTCGCCGCCAGCGTGAGCCAGCCTGAGCGTTTCATCGGCCTGCACTTTTTCAACCCGGTGCCGGTGATGGGCCTGATCGAAGTGATTCGTGGCCTGCAAACCAGCGATGCCACCCACGCCCTGGCGCTGGACATGGCAAAAACCCTCGGCAAGACCGCGATCACCGCGGGCAACCGTCCGGGCTTCGTGGTCAACCGGATTCTGGTGCCGATGATCAACGAAGCGATCCTGGTGTTTCAGGAAGGCCTGGCCAGCGCCGAAGACATCGACGCCGGCATGCGCCTGGGTTGCAACCAGCCGATCGGGCCACTGGCTCTGGCGGATCTGATCGGTCTGGACACGGTGCTGGCCATTCTCGAAGCGTTTTACGACGGCTTCAATGACAGCAAATATCGCCCTGCACCGCTGCTCAAGGAAATGGTCGCCGCCGGTTACCTGGGGCGTAAAACGGGACGTGGCTTCCATGCCTATGCCTGAGCGTTGCTCACGGTTTGCCGAGTACCGGGGCAAGGTGCTGGAGCTGTTTGCCAGCAAGGGTTTCGGTCAGGTCGGCATGCGTGAGCTGGCGACAAGCCTGGGGCTCACTCCAGGCTCGTTGTATCACCATTACCCCAGCAAGCAGCACTTGCTGCTCGACTTGATCGAGGAGTTCTACGAAGAGCTGTTGGCAACCTTGGGGCGCCTTGAACAACAGGTGCCGGCAAAACGCGACAGGCTCAACAGCCTGATCCGCGCCCACCTGAGTCTGCACCAGGAAATGCCCTGGCATTTTCGACTGGCGGAGCGCGACAGTGGCTGCCTCAACGAGGAGCAGCAGGAACAGGTTCGCCACTTGCGTGAGCAATACGAACGCAAATTGCTGCTGATGCTCGGAGCCAAACCCCGCGTGAGCGAACCGGCGCAACGGGCCGCGGGTCGAGCCATTGCAGCCTTGCTCAATAGCGCGCCCAGTTGGCTGATGCAACATTCGCTGGATGAACAAGAGCGCGATAATTTGATGGAAAACATGGTGAGTGGCGCCATCGAGCGATTATTGGCGCCAAAGACGCGTAATTGGGCGACGACTGCCAACGCGGGCGACAGTACGAAGCAGCCAACTACGAAATAACAAGCCTATGCGGCTCTTCCTCGAACTGAGTCGTCAGCAGATTCCGTACGACAAAGCCCCGATTATTCGGGGCTTTGTCATTTCTGGGGATACCTGCTGGTTGAGCCGGCAGACGTCGGAACAGTCGAAGGCTGCGGTCTTTTGACCTTCCAGCGCCCTTTGTTTACTGGGTGACCACAATCTTCCCGATCATCTGCGGGTGCAGCGCACAAAAATACTCGAACTCTCCCGGCGTATTGAACACCCAGGAAAAACTGTCATTCGTATCCAGCGCCCCCGAGCGAAACACCTTGTGGGTTTCTGCCACCGTGTGCGGAATCTGGTCGTCATTCACCCACGTCACTTTGGTGCCCACGGCCACGGTCAAATCCTTGGGTGCAAACATGAACTCCTTGATATCGATCTTCACCTCCTGAGCCCACGCCGGCATCGACAGCATCAGGCACACCACCGCCAACAGTCGCGTTTTCATCTGACCGCCCTCCCCTAGACCAGTGTCGAATCAATCAGCGCCAGCGGATGATCGCCCTGTGTCGCTCGCACATCGGTGATCCCCAGGTAATTGCGCAATTGATCGGCGGCCACCGTCATCGGCCCCGGTGCCGGCGCCGCACCCGGTGCAGGTTGTGGGTAAGCCGTGCCACGGGCGGTGTGGAAGGTGATGTTGCCTTCGACCTTCTGGATGACTTGATGGATGTGGCCGTTCAATACCGTCACTGAACCGTACTTGCGCAGCATCGCAATCGCCTGATCACCATCCTCGGTGCCCCAGCCCCACGGCTGATAAATCGTCCACAGCGGAATGTGGGTAAACACGACGATGGGTGTACTGGTCGTCACCGCCCGCAAATCATCGGCCAGCCAGGCCAGTTGATCGGCGCCAAGGGTGGCTTCGTGACCGGCCTGGAAGTTGAAGACGTTTACCAGTGCGATGAAATGCACGCCGTGGTCATCGAAGCTGTACCAGCCATTGCCTTTGGTGCCCTTGCCGTATCGCTCCAGGTAAAGCTTGCCGCCGCCCTCATCGAGGGTGTCGTGTTCACCCGGCACGTAATGCACGGTGGACGGCAGCCCCTTGAGCAACTGTGCCGCAGTGTCGAACTCCTCAGGCTTGGACAGGTGCGTGATGTCGCCGGTATGCAGAATCAGCGACGGTGGTTTTGGCAGCTTGATGACCTTGTCGATCGCCACCTGCAATGTCTTTGCCGGCTCCGGGTTGGCTTCCTTGTTGAAGCCGATGTGCGAGTCGCTGATCTGCACGAAGTGAAACGTGCTGGCCAGTGCCTTGGGGTCGGCGACGTTGCCTGCCTCATCCAGCGCAAAGGCCCGGGGAATGCCGCCGCTCAGGGCCCAGATAACCCCTGCCCCGGCCCACGCCGAGCACTTGAGCAGCGTTCGGCGGTCAGGGTTCAGCAAGTCGTCGGTGCGCAATGGGTGTTTTGATTGAATGTCCATCGGTATGTCCTCGCTGGCGGACTACAGTGATGTAGCTGACACGAGGTAAACCTTGCGGGATGAGTGTTTATTC
>NZ_JBFTMK010000207.1:0-7880 GCF_056396965.1 Pseudomonas sp. 05N434 | reverse complement strand
GGGTTACATTGACCAGGCGGTGTTAGCCGGTGTCGATCTGTACCTCAGCGGCGAGGCCTCCGAGCAGACGTTCCACAGCGCCCGGGAAAACGACATCAGTTTCATCGCCGCCGGCCACCATGCCACCGAGCGTTACGGTGTGCAGGCTTTGGGTGATTACCTGGCGCGACGTTTCGCCCTCGAGCACATCTTCATCGATTGCCCGAACCCGATTTGACTACAGGGCTGGAGCCCAAACGAGGGGGTATATTCATATACCCTTTCGATCTAGCCGCCGTCCTGATTAGAAGAGGGCGCTGTGCTAGGATTCCCCGCTCGAACACGGCCCGCAGGCCGTCCATAAGATCGTTTTCGTGAGTAGCCATGGTCGACAAACTGACGCATCTGAAACAGCTGGAGGCCGAAAGCATCCACATCATCCGCGAGGTCGCCGCCGAGTTCGATAACCCGGTGATGCTGTACTCCGTCGGTAAAGACTCCGCCGTGATGCTGCACCTTGCGCGCAAGGCATTCTTCCCGGGCAAACTTCCGTTTCCGGTGATGCACGTCGACACCCAGTGGAAGTTCAAGGAAATGTACGCGTTCCGCGACCGCATGGTCGAAGAGCTCGGCCTGGACCTGCTGGTACACGTCAACCCCGAGGGCGTTGCGCAGGGTATCAACCCGCTGACCCACGGCAGTGCCAAGCACACCGACATCATGAAGACCGAAGGCCTCAAGCAGGCCCTCGACAAGTACGGCTTCGACGCCGCATTCGGTGGCGCCCGTCGCGACGAAGAGAAGTCCCGTGCCAAAGAGCGCGTGTATTCGTTCCGTGACAGCAAGCACCGCTGGGACCCGAAAAACCAGCGCCCGGAGCTGTGGAACGTCTACAAYGGCAAGGTCAACAAGGGTGAATCGATCCGCGTATTCCCGTTGTCGAACTGGACCGAACTGGACATCTGGCAGTACATCTACATGGAAGGCATCCCGATCGTGCCGCTGTATTTCGCAGCCGAACGTGATGTCATCGAGATGAACGGCACCTGGATCATGATCGACGACGAACGCCTGCTCAATCACCTGAGCGACGAAGACAAGGCGCGCATCGTCAAGAAGAAGGTCCGTTTCCGTACACTGGGCGACTACCCGTTGACCGGTGCTGTCGAGTCCGAGGCCACCAGCCTGACCGACATCATTCAGGAAATGCTCCTGACGCGAACTTCCGAACGCCAGGGCCGAGTCATCGATCACGATGGCGCCGGTTCCATGGAAGAAAAGAAACGTCAGGGTTATTTCTAAGGGGTTGTCATGTCGCACGCATCTGATTTGATCAGCGAGGACATCCTCGCCTACCTGGGCCAGCATGAACGCAAGGAAATGCTGCGCTTTCTGACTTGTGGCAACGTCGACGACGGCAAGAGCACCCTGATCGGGCGCCTGCTGCACGACTCCAAAATGATCTACGAAGATCATCTGGAAGCCATTACCCGCGACTCGAAAAAAGTCGGCACTACCGGCGAAGACATCGACCTGGCGTTGCTGGTCGACGGCTTGCAGGCCGAGCGTGAGCAGGGCATCACCATCGATGTCGCCTACCGCTATTTCTCTACCGCCAAGCGCAAATTCATCATCGCCGATACCCCCGGCCATGAGCAGTACACCCGCAACATGGCCACCGGTGCATCCACCTGTGACCTGGCGATCATCCTGGTCGACGCCCGTTACGGCGTGCAGACCCAGACCCGTCGCCACAGCTTTATCGCCTCGTTGCTGGGCATCAAGCACATCGTGGTCGCCATCAACAAGATGGACCTCAACGGCTTCGACGAAAGCGTATTTGAGTCGATCAAGGCCGATTACCTGAAGTTCGCCGAAGGCATCGCGTTCAAGCCGAGCACCATGGCGTTCGTGCCGATGTCCGCGCTCAAGGGCGACAACGTGGTGAACAAGTCCGAGCGCTCGCCGTGGTACACCGGCCAGTCGCTGATGGAAATCCTTGAAACCGTCGAAATCGCCAGCGACCGCAACTACACCGACCTGCGTTTCCCGGTGCAGTACGTCAACCGTCCGAACCTGAACTTCCGTGGTTTCGCCGGCACCCTGGCCAGCGGCATCGTGCACAAGGGCGACGAAGTCGTTGTGTTGCCGTCGGGCAAGAGCAGCCGCGTGAAATCCATTGTCACCTTCGAAGGTGAGCTGGAGCACGCCGGTCCTGGTCAAGCGGTGACGCTGACCATGGAAGACGAGATTGACATTTCCCGTGGCGACTTGCTGGTGCACGCCGATAACCAGCCGCAAGTGACCGACGCCTTCGACGCCATGCTGGTGTGGATGGCCGAAGAGCCGATGCTGCCGGGCAAGAAGTACGACATCAAGCGCGCCACGACTTACGTGCCGGGCTCGATCACCAGCATCGTCAATCGCGTGGACGTGAACACCTTGGCCGAAGGCCCTGCCAGCTCGTTGCAGCTGAACGAGATCGGTCGGGTCAAGATCAGCCTCGACGCGGCCATTGCGCTGGACGGTTACGACAGCAACCGCACCACGGGTTCGTTCATCGTCATCGACCGTTTGACCAACGGCACGGTCGCGGCCGGCATGATCATCGCTCAGCCGCTGGCGCATGGCAGCAGCTCCCACCACGGTAAACTGGCTCATGTAGCCACCGAAGAGCGCGCTCAGCGCTTCGGTCAGCAACCGGCCACCGTGTTGTTCAGCGGCCTGTCGGGCGCTGGCAAAAGCACCTTGGCGTATGCGGTTGAACGCAAGCTGTTCGACATGGGGCGCGCGGTGTTTGTACTCGATGGCCAGAACCTGCGTCATGACCTGAACAAAGGTCTGCCACAGGATCGCGCCGGGCGCACCGAGAATTGGCGTCGTGCGGCGCACGTTGCGCGTCAGTTCAACGAAGCCGGCCTGCTGACACTGGCGGCGTTCGTTGCCCCGAGTGCCGAAGGTCGTGAGCAGGCCAAGGACCTGATCGGCAAGGAGCGTCTGCTGACGGTCTACGTCCAGGCCTCGCCGACGGTCTGCGCTGAGCGTGATCCGCAAGGTCTGTACGCGGCGGGTGGCGACAATATCCCGGGCGAATCCTTCCCGTACGACGTGCCGCTGGATGCCGATCTGGTGATCGACACCCAGTCGCTGTCGCTGGAAGAAAGCGTCAAGCAAGTGCTGGATCTGCTGCGCAAGCGTGGCGCGATCTAAGCATTAGCTGAAAACAAAAAGCCCGCAGATGAGTGATCATCTGCGGGCTTTTTTGTGTCCGGAAGGACACTTTCGCGGGCACCTCAAGAATTCACTGGATACTCCCGGTGCATTTGTCCCAACAGCGCATCCTTGTCATTCCACAACTGATTGATCCAGCCCTGAAACTCCAGGCGATACACCCCGTCCTGGTCGTAGTTCTTGCCAACGAACTGCGGTGGAATCTTCAGCTCCTGAAAGTGCACCACCACGTCTTTCACATTGCCGCAGAGCAAATCCCAATAGCCTGGACGCCCGGCCGGGTAGTGGATGGTCACGTTGACGATGGCTTCCAGCTGGTCGCCCATGGCATCCAGCACGAATGCAATGCCGCCCGCTTTCGGCTTCAGCAGGTAGCGGAACGGTGAACTCTGCTGGGCGTGTTTGCCCTCGGTAAAGCGTGTGCCTTCGACGAAGTTGAAAATCCCCACCGGGTTATTGCGGAACTTGTCGCAGGTCTTGCGGGTGGTTTCCAGGTCTTTGCCTTTCTTCTGCGGATGCTTTTCCAGATAGGCCTTGGAGTAACGCTTCATGAACGGAAAACCCAACGCCCACCACGCCAGGCCAATCACCGGTACCCAGATCAGTTCCTGTTTGAGGAAGAACTTCAGCGGGCGGATGCGACGGTTGAGCACGTACTGCAACACCATGATGTCGACCCAGCTCTGGTGGTTGCTGGTGATCAGATAGGAGTGCCGATAGTCCAGGTCTTGCAAACCGCTGAGGTGCCAGCGTGTGCGGCAAACCAGATTCATCCAGCCCTTGTTGTTACTGATCCACGCTTCGTGGGTATGACTCATCAGCCAGCGCGCGAAACGTTGGGTGAGGGCGAACGGCAACACTTTGAACAGCGCCACACAGAACAGAAACGAGCAGAGCAGAATCGTATTCAGCGCCAACAGCAGCGAGGCGATCACGCCGCGCACGGGTGCAGGTAGAAAATCCAGCATTTAAATATCCATAGGTCGGTTGGCCGCTTGAATCGCGGTCAGCGCGATGGTGTACACGATGTCGTCGACTTGCGCGCCACGCGGCAGGTCGTTCACCGGTTTGCGCAGGCCTTGCAGCATTGGCCCGAGGCTGACGCAGTCGGCGCTGCGTTGCACGGCTTTGTGGGTGGTATTGCCGGTGTTCAGGTCGGGGAACACGAACACCGTGGCACGACCGGCCACCTGACTGTTCGGCGCCAGTTGCCGGGCCACGGTTTCGTTGGCAGCGGCATCGTATTGCAACGGGCCGTCGATCAGCAGTGAGTGTTGCTGTTCGTGGGCGAGCAAGGTGGCCTCGCGAACCTTCTCGACTTCTTCGCCGCTGGCCGATTCACCGCTGGAGTAGCTGATCATCGCCACTCGCGGAGTGATGCCGAACGCCGCTGCCGAATCGGCGCTTTGCAAGGCGATCTCGGCCAGTTCGCTGGCGCTCGGGTGCGGGTTCATCACGCAGTCGCCGTAGACCAGCACTTCTTCGGGGAACAGCATGAAGAACACCGACGACACCAGGGTGCAACCCGGCGCGGTCTTGATCAGTTGCAGGGCCGGGCGGATGGTGTTGGCGGTGGAGTGAATGACCCCGGACACCAGCCCGTCGACTTCATCCAGCGCCAGCATCATGGTGCCGATCACCACGGTGTCTTCCAGTTGCTGCTCGGCCATCGGCGCGTTGAGGCTTTTGGTCTTGCGCAGCGCAACCATCGGCTCGACATAACGCTCGCGAATCAGGTCCGGGTCGAGGATTTCCAGCCCCGGTGGCAACTCGATGCCTTGGGCGCGGGCGACCGCCTCGACGTCTGCCGGTTTGGCCAGCAATACACAACGGGCAATGCCCCGGGCCTGGCAGATCGCAGCGGCTTGCACGGTCAACGGCTCGCTGCCTTCAGGCAACACGATGCGCTTGTTGGCGGCCTGGGCGCGCTGGATCAGTTGATAGCGGAACACCGCGGGCGACAGGCGCATTTCCCGTGGCGTGCCGCAGCGTTGGTGCAGCCAGTTGGCGTCGAGGTGGCTGGCGACGAAATCGGTGATGATCTCCGCGCGCTCGCGGTCGTCGATCGGGATTTCCTTGTTCAAACCGTTCAACTGGTTGGCGGTGTCGTAGGAACCGGTACTCACCGACAACACCGGCAGGCCGGCCTGCAAGGCGCCACGGCACAGCTCCATGATGCGCGGGTCGGGCAGGGTGTCGCTGGTCAGCAGCAGGCCGGCCAGGGGCACACCGTTCATCGCCGCGAGGCTGACCGCGAGGATGATGTCGTCGCGATCGCCGGGGGTCACCACCAGCACGCCGGGCTTGAGCAGCTCCACGGTGTTGCGCACGGTGCGGGCGCAAATGATGATTTTGGTCATGCGCCGGGTTTCGTAGTCACCGGCATTGAGCACCTGAGCGCCCATCAACTCAGCCACGTCACGGGTGCGCGGCGCGTTCAGCTCCGGTTGAAACGGGATGCAGCCGAGCAGACGGAAGTCGCCACTGCGCAGCAACGGCGAGTGCTCTCTCAGGCGCGAGGCGAAGACGTCCATGCTTTCGTCGGTCTTGACCTTGTTGAGGATCACGCCCAGCACTTTCGGGTCCTTCGGCCCGCCGAACAATTGCGCCTGCAATTCCACCCGGCCGGACAATTCGGTCAGCACTTCGTTTTCCGGCGCCGAAACCAGAATCACGTCGGCGTCGAGGCTCTTGGCCAAGTGCAGGTTGACCCGCGCGGCGTAGCTGGCGCTGCGGGTCGGGACCATGCCTTCGACAATCAGCACGTCCTTGCCGATAGCGGCTTGCTGGTAAAGGGTGATGATTTCTTCGAGCAATTCGTCCAGCTGACCGTCGCCGAGCATCCGCTCGACATGGGCCAGGCCCAGCGGCTGAGGCGGTTTCAAACCGTGGGTGCGGGCCACCAGTTCGGTGGAGCGTTCAGGGCCGGTGTCGCCCGGGTGCGGTTGGGCAATCGGTTTGAAAAAGCCGACTTTGAGGCCGGCCCGCTCAAGGGTACGCACCAGCCCGAGGCTGATGGAGGTCAGACCCACACCAAAATCGGTGGGCGCGATAAAAAAAGTTTGCATGCGGATTCTCTAAGGGTGCATGGCAATGGTGAACGCCTATGGCTGGCGTTCTACCGATATTCAGTGGTCAAGGTTATCGCTAACCGAGCCTTGTGCGCACCAACCGCAATCAAAGGGCTGGCCTATTTTTTCATTGCGCAGCGCAGGGTCYAGCACCCAGGCCCGGGATTGCCACGGCGGCTGGTGCCGCAGGTGTTGGGTATGGCCGCAGGACAGCTCGGCCACCCAGTGCCCGTCCTCGTCCTGATGAAAACCTGTAATGGTCGAGGCTTTCATTGCACCCCGTTTGTCTGGGTTGTGTTCGCTTTCGGGCGATTGCTTCGCTAAACTTGGACATTCATCTTTCTTATGCAAAAGGTCTCGCCCCATGCTGATCGCCGCCAATAAGGCTGTCTCCATCGACTATACCCTGACCAACGACGCTGGTGAGGTCATCGACAGCTCCGCCGGCGGCGCGCCGCTGGTCTACCTGCAAGGCGCAGGTAACATCATTCCGGGCCTGGAAAAGGCGCTGGAAGGCAAAGCAGTCGGTGATGAACTGAAAGTCTCCGTAGAACCTGAAGATGCCTACGGCGAATACGCTGCTGAACTGGTCAGCACCCTGAGCCGCAGCATGTTCGAAGGCGTCGATGAACTGGAAGTGGGCATGCAGTTCCACGCTTCCGCTCCGGACGGCCAGATGCAGATCGTCACCATTCGCGATCTGGACGGCGACGATGTCACCGTCGACGGCAACCACCCGCTGGCCGGTCAGCGCCTGAATTTCCAGGTCAAGATCGTTGCCATCCGTGATGCCAGCCAGGAAGAAATCGCTCATGGTCACGTCCATGGCGAAGGTGGCCATCACCACTGATTTTCTGCGCTAAGCTTTCGAGAACTGGAGAGGCGCCCGAGGGCGCCTTTTTAGTCCGCGGCTGTCCTTGGCGACATGACCAAGTGGCTGTTTCGAGAAGAACACGGGAAATTTGGAGTCCGTCATGAGTGCTTTTCACGACCTTACATTGAAAGCTTTGGATGGCCAGGAGTTACCTCTGGCGCCCTTCAAAGGGCACGTCGTGCTGGTGGTCAACGTCGCCTCCAAATGTGGCTTGACCCCACAGTACGCTGCTCTGGAAAACCTCTACCAGCAATACAAGGGCATGGGTTTCAGCGTGCTGGGCTTGCCGTGCAACCAGTTTGCCGGGCAGGAACCGGGCACAGAGCAGGAGATCCAGGCGTTCTGCAGCCTCAACTATGGCGTGACCTTTCCGTTGTCCAGCAAGCTGGAAGTCAACGGTCACGAACGTCATCAGCTGTACCGCCTGCTGGCGGGCGAGGGTGCGGAGTTTCCGGGCGACATCACCTGGAACTTCGAAAAATTCCTGTTGGGCAAGGACGGTCGCGTATTGGCGCGGTTCTCGCCGCGTACGGCGCCGGATGATCCTTCTGTTATCCAGGCGATTGAAAAAGCTCTGAGTTAAAAGCGCAGATCAAGATCAAAAGATCGCAGCCTTCGGCAGCTACAGGTATTCACATTCCTCTGTAGAAGCTGCCGAAGGCTGCGATCTTTTCGTTTCTAATCCTTAATCACTCAAATCAATAGTGCTGTTCAAGGCAGGGCGC
>NZ_JBFTMK010000206.1:0-7896 GCF_056396965.1 Pseudomonas sp. 05N434 | reverse complement strand
TCGGCAGCATGGTCTACGCCCAGCAAGGGGCGATCGGCAACATGCCGATGGCGGCGGCCTTCACGCTGGTGCCGATCGTGCTGATCGCCATTTACCTGTCCATCGTCAAACGCCTGGGGGCCTTCGATGCGCTCTGACGCTTCCTCTCAAGACCGGGCATCCCTGGGCCTGCGCATCGCCGCCTGGGGCGGGTTGCTGTTCTTGCACTTCCCGATCCTGATCATCTTCCTCTATGCCTTCAACACCGAAGACGCGGCGTTCAGCTTTCCGCCCAAGGGCTTCACCCTGAAGTGGATCGCCGTGGCGTTCTCGCGGCCCGACGTACTGGAGGCGATCAAGCTGTCACTGCAGATCGCCGCCATCGCCACGCTGATTGCGCTGATCCTCGGCACCCTCGCCTCGGCGGCGTTGTACCGGCGGGACTTCTTCGGCAAGCAAGGTATTTCGCTGATGCTGATCCTGCCGATTGCATTGCCGGGGATCATCACCGGGATCGCGCTGCTGGCGACCTTCAAGACCCTGGGGATCGAGCCGGGGGTATTCACCATCGTGATCGGTCACGCGACCTTCTGCGTGGTGATCGTCTACAACAACGTCATCGCCCGATTGCGCCGCACGTCCTACAGTTTGATCGAAGCGTCGATGGACCTCGGCGCCGACGGCTGGCAGACCTTCCGCTACATCGTCCTGCCGAACCTCGGCTCGGCGTTGCTGGCTGGCGGCATGCTGGCGTTTGCCCTGTCGTTCGACGAAATCATCGTCACCACCTTCACCGCCGGCCACGAACGCACCTTGCCGTTGTGGCTGCTCAACCAGCTCAGCCGCCCTCGGGACGTGCCGGTGACCAACGTCGTGGCGATGCTGGTCATGATGGTGACCATGTTGCCGATTCTCGGCGCGTATTACCTGACCCGTGGTGGGGAGAGTGTTGCGGGTAGTGGCGGAAAATAACTGACAACTCATTTCCCAATGTGGAAAGCGGATTCTGTAGGAGCGAGGCTTGCCCGAAGGCGTCCTCAAGAACGTCAAAAGCTTCGCGGGCAAGCCTCGCTCCTACAGAGATTCGGTTTCCACAGAGGGAAAACAACAGCTTCGGAGGACAAAGCCATGCAAACCAAACTCTTGATCAATGGCCAACTGGTCGCCGGCGACGGCCCCGCCCAAGCCGTGTTCAACCCGGCCCTCGGTCGCGTACTGGTGGAAATCAACGAAGCCAGCGAAGCCCAGGTCGACGCCGCCGTGCGCGCCGCCGATAGCGCCTTCGAAGGCTGGTCGCAAACCACGCCGAAAGAACGCTCGCTGTTGCTGCTCAAACTCGCCGACATCATCGAAGC
Organism: Pseudomonas sp. 05N434; assembly: GCF_056396965.1. Lineage (NCBI taxonomy): Bacteria > Pseudomonadati > Pseudomonadota > Gammaproteobacteria > Pseudomonadales > Pseudomonadaceae > Pseudomonas > Pseudomonas sp. 05N434. The sequence goes on along the minus strand of NZ_JBFTMK010000206.1, from coordinate 6,562 downwards.
CCATGGCGAAGAGCTGGCCAAACTGGAGTCGGACAACTGCGGCAAACCCTACAGCGCCGCGCTGAACGACGAGATCCCGGCGATTGCCGACGTGTTCCGATTCTTCGCCGGGGCCAGCCGTTGCATGAGCGGTGCGCTGGGGGGTGAATACTTGCACGGCCACACCTCGATGATCCGCCGCGACCCGGTCGGCGTGATTGCCTCCATCGCGCCATGGAACTACCCGCTGATGATGCTCGCCTGGAAAGTCGCCCCGGCCCTGGCCGCCGGTAATACCGTGGTGCTCAAGCCGTCGGAACAAACCCCGCTGACCGCCCTGCGCCTGGCCGAACTGGCGTCGGAGATTTTCCCGGCGGGTGTGCTTAACCTGGTGTTCGGTCGTGGTCCTTCCGTTGGCACCCCACTGGTCACCCACCCGAAAGTGCGCATGGTGTCGCTGACCGGCTCCATCGCTACCGGCTCGAACATCATTTCCAGCACCGCCGGCAGCGTCAAACGCATGCACATGGAACTGGGCGGCAAGGCGCCGGTGATCATCTTCGACGATGCCGACATCGACGCCGCCGTGGAAGGCATTCGCACCTTCGGTTTCTACAACGCCGGGCAGGACTGTACTGCCGCTTGCCGCATCTACGCTCAGGCAGGCATCTATGACACCTTCGTCGAGAAGCTCGGCGCCGCGGTCAGCAGCCTCAAGTACGGCTTGCAGGATGATCCGTCGACGGAGCTGGGCCCATTGATCAGCGCCCAACATCGTGACCGCGTAACCGGGTTTGTCGAGCGGGCCATGGCGCAACCGCACATTCGGTTGATCACCGGCGGCAAGCCAGTGGAAGGCAATGGCTTCTTCTTTGAACCGACGGTGCTGGCCGACGCACAACAGGACGACGAGATCGTGCGCCGCGAAGTGTTCGGGCCGGTGGTATCGGTAACCAAATTCACCGATGAAGCGCAGGCGCTGGCCTGGGCCAACGACTCGGACTACGGCCTGGCGTCGTCGGTCTGGACCTCGGACGTCGGCCGCGCCCATCGCCTGTCTGCGCGCCTGCAGTACGGCTGCACCTGGGTGAACACCCACTTCATGCTGGTCAGCGAAATGCCGCACGGTGGTCAGAAACTGTCCGGTTATGGCAAGGACATGTCCATGTATGGGTTGGAGGACTACACGGTTGTGCGGCATGTGATGTTCAAGCATTAAAAGCGAAAAGATCGCGGCCTGCGGCAGTTCTCCTGTAAGCGCTGCCGCAGGCCGCGATCTTTTGCTCAACGGACAAAGCCTTTGTACCTCAAAACCGCGAAACACTCCTCATCGCATCCACCAGATAGCGCATCGCAATCCGGTCACTCTCCGACAGCTCGCGATAGCGCTCCACCAACTTCAACTCCTCCGAACTGAGACGACGCCTTCGCCGCCCGGTGGCCAGGCAGGGAAAGAGTCCTAACATTTCAGTGATGCCTTGTACTTTCGACATGGACGATGTCCTTCTATACGTCAAAGAAAACTGCAAAACCGCATCGCCCTATCACTTTCAGCGGCCGTCTTGTGTGCACTGAACCCACCGGCCTGAAGGGCCGAAACCGGTCATGCCCATAGAATAGAAATTAAATCGGCGCTGAAAAGCGGTTTTTAGAGTAATTAGTCGAAAAAAGCAGATATGCCCTATAAATCAGAAAACGCTGTGAGAAACGTTACCTGACATGTCTTGTTTCATTGCCGCGCTGTCGCGGTGCTATCAATCATTTTTGCTCTGTAATCGAACGGTTTAAGCTATTTGGCATCTCTTTACAGTCCGTTGTGTTTGGCCAAGGCATGTCCGAACCGCTATTTCTGATCCAGCACGTGCCAGGAACGGCGCGGGATTGTTCACGACAGGTTGTACTTATGCATCGCAGGAATTTGCTCAAAGCGTCCATGGCCATCGCGGCTTACACCGGTCTCTCGGCCACCGGCCTGCTGGCCGCAAACGCCTGGGCCGGCAGTGGCACTGCCGATGGCGACGCCCAGGCGTTCGACTTCGAAGCGCTGAAGAGCCAGGCCAAACAGCTCGCCGGCAAGCCGTATCAGGACACCAAACAGGTGCTGCCGCCGACGCTGGCAACCATGACGCCGCAGAACTTCAACGCGATCCGCTACGACGGCAATCACTCGCTGTGGAAGGATCTGAAAGGTCAGCTGGACGTGCAGTTCTTCCACGTCGGCATGGGTTTCAAGCAGCCGGTGCGCATGTACAGCGTCGATCCCAAGACTCGACTGGCGCGCGAGGTGCATTTCCACCCGTCGCTGTTCAATTATGAAAAAACCACCGTCGATACCCAGCAGCTCAAGGGCGACCTGGGATTTTCCGGGTTCAAGCTGTTCAAGGCCCCGGAGCTGGATCAGCACGACGTCTTGTCGTTCCTCGGCGCCAGCTATTTCCGTGCGGTAGACGCCACCGGCCAGTACGGTTTGTCGGCCCGCGGCCTGGCAATCGACACCTACGCCAAGAAGCGTGAAGAATTCCCGGACTTCACCAAATTCTGGTTCGAGACACCGGACAAGGACAGCACCCGCTTCGTGGTGTACGCCCTGCTCGATTCGCCGAGCGCCACCGGGGCCTACCGTTTTGACATCGATTGCCAGGCCGAGCGCGTGGTGATGGAAGTCGACGCCCACGTCAATGCCCGCACCGCCATCGAGCAACTGGGCATCGCACCGATGACCAGCATGTTCAGCTGCGGCACCCACGAACGCCGTATGTGCGACACCATTCACCCGCAAATCCACGACTCCGATCGCCTGGCCATGTGGCGTGGCAACGGCGAGTGGATCTGCCGTCCGCTGAACAACCCGGCCACCCTGCAATTCAACGCCTTCGCCGACACCGACCCGAAAGGCTTTGGCCTGGTGCAGACCGACCATGAATTCGACAGTTATCAGGACACCGTCGACTGGTACAGCAAGCGCCCGAGCCTGTGGGTAGAACCTACAACCGCGTGGGGCGAAGGCTCTATCGATTTGCTGGAAATTCCTACGACCGGCGAAACCCTGGACAACATCGTCGCGTTCTGGACGCCGAAGAAACCGGTCGCCGCCGGTGACTCCCTGAACTACGGCTACAAGCTCTACTGGAGCGCCTTGCCACCGACGGGTACGCCGCTGGCACGGGTCAACGCGACCCGTTCGGGCATGGGCGGCTTTGTCGAAGGCTGGGCACCGGGTGAGCATTATCCTGAAGTCTGGGCACGCCGCTTTGCCGTGGACTTCACCGGCGGCGGGTTGGACCGCTTGCCCGAAGGCGCGGGGATCGAACCGGTGGTGACCTGCTCGAACGGTCAGGTGAAGGATTTCAATGTGCTGGTGCTCGATGACATCAAGGGCTACCGAATCACCTTCGACTGGTATCCGACCAATGACAGCGTGGCGCCGGTGGAGCTGCGGTTGTTCATTCGCACCAATGACCGCACGTTGAGTGAAACCTGGCTGTACCAGTATTTCCCGCCGGCGCCTGATAAGCGCAAGTACACCTGAGGTATTAGACGGGGTCCGGGCCGAACAACCGCCCAATATCCCGAACCAGAAATCAAAAAGCCCCGGTCAACCCGACCGGGGCTTTTCGTTTTTACAGCGGCCTTCAGTCACGCAAATCCGATTCATGAATCGGCTGGTCACGATGAGTGGCCCGTTGGTATTGCGCCGGCCAGATCGCCTTGTGCCCACCCAGATCGTCATCGGCATGCAGCGGCCAATACGGATCACGCAACAACTCCCGGGCGAGGAAGATGATGTCGGCCTGACAGGTACGCAGAATATGCTCGGCCTGGGCTGGCTCGGTGATCATGCCTACCGTGCCGGTGGCAATGCCCGACTCTTTACGTACCCGCTCAGCAAATCGGGTCTGATAACCGGGCCCTGTAGGAATCTCGGCGTTCACCGCCGTACCACCTGACGAAACATCAATCAGATCCACACCCAGGTCTTTCAGGCGTCGCGCCAGCTCCACGGTTTCGTCGGGGTTCCAGCCATCCTCCACCCAGTCGGTGGCCGAAACCCGCACAAACACCGGTAACTCTTCAGGCCACACGGCCCGCACCGCTTCGGTGACTTGCAGCACCAGCCGAATACGATTCTCGAATGAGCCACCGTACTGATCGCGCCGTTGATTGCTCAAGGGCGAAAGAAATTGATGCAGCAGATACCCATGGGCGGCGTGCACTTCGACCACTTTGAAACCGGCGATCAACGCCCGTTTGGCCGAATCGACGAAAGCCTGGACGACCTCGGCGATCTCACTTTCATTAAGCTGCTTGGGTGGTGTGTGCTGGGGGTCGAAAGCGATCGGCGAAGGGCCGACCGGAATCCAGCCGCCATCTTCCGGTTTGACGCTGCCATGCTTGCCCAGCCACGGCCGATGCGTGCTGGCCTTGCGCCCGGCATGGGCCAGCTGGATGCCGGCAACGGCGCCCTGAGCGGCAATGAAACGCGTAATACGTTGCAAGGGTTCGATCTGTTGATCATTCCAGAGACCTAGGTCCTGGGCGGTGATACGCCCATCGGCGGTGACCGCCGTGGCTTCGGTGAATACCAGACCTGCGCCGCCGATCGCGCGGCTGCCGAGATGGACCAGATGCCAGTCATTAGCCAGCCCATCGACGCTGGAGTACTGGCACATCGGTGACACCGCGATGCGGTTAAGCAGGGTCAATTGACGAAGGGTATAGGGTTCAAGCAGCAGACTCATGGGGCACCTCTCAAATCAGTGGGCAGGCTCCAGGGTTCTGTTTGAATAGTCGACGAGTGACAGGAAAAAGGTGCAGCACCCGCCCCCGCGGGCAAAAAATTCGACAAGACGTCACAAGGATAATCAAGCAGTGCTTAGAGCCTAGTCGACATCGCGGGATCAGGGAGGGTTCAAGAAATGAAACACCGCCAATTTGAGGTCAAACCAAAACCACAACAGCAGTTAGACATTATCGCGGTTCGATGTGGGCAATCATCAACTGCACAGTCTCGTTCCCACGAAACTCGTTGAGGTCGAGTTTGTAGGCCAATTCGACCCACTTGATGGTCGGATTCGGCCAGATGTCCCGGTCGATCCCGAAGGCGATGCCATCCAGCTTCACCGAGCCGCATTCACTCTTGAGCACCACTTTGAGGTGCCGCTCGCCAACGACTCGTTGCTCGACCAACTGGAACACCCCGTGAAACAACGGCTCCGGAAAGTGTTGCCCCCAAGGCCCGGCGTGGCGCAGGGCGCGGGCCAGTTCCAGGTGAAACTCCTCGACCGCCAGGGTGCCGTCCGACAGCAGTCGCCCGGTCAGGTCTTCTTCACGCATTTGCCTGCGCACTTCGGCGTCGAAGGCTTGCGCGAACAACGGAAAATTCGCTTCCGGCAAGGTCAGGCCGGCCGCCATGGCGTGGCCGCCGTATTTGCTGATCAGGTTCGGATGTTGCGCCGCGACCACGCTCAAGGCATCGCGAATGTGAAAGCCCTGAACCGAACGCCCCGAGCCCTTGAGCAAGCCATCGCCAGCATCGGCAAAGGCGATAGTCGGACGGAAATAGCGCTCTTTCATACGCGAGGCGAGGATACCGATCACCCCCTGGTGCCACTCGGGATCAAACAGGCACAGACCGAACGGCATCGATTCCACCGGCAGATCCTTGAGCTGAGCCAGCGCCTCGCGCTGCATGCCCTGCTCGATGGATTTACGGTCCTGGTTCATGCCATCCAGCTGAGCCGCCATTTCACGGGCAGCGCCAGCGTCTTCGGTGAGCAGGCACTCGATGCCCAGGCTCATGTCATCCAGCCGCCCTGCCGCGTTCAGACGCGGGCCGAGGATAAAGCCCAGGTCAGTGGAGGTGATGCGCGAATGATCACGCTTGGCCACTTCAAGGATCGCCTTGATCCCCGGCCGCGCACGCCCGGCGCGAATTCGCTCCAGGCCCTGATGCACCAGAATCCGGTTGTTGGCATCCAGCGGCACCACGTCGGCGACGCTGCCCAGCGCCACCAGGTCGAGCAATTCGCCAATGTTCGGCTGCGGCTTGCTCTCGTACCAGCCCAGGCTGCGCAGGCGCGCGCGCAGGGCCATCAGTACATAGAAAATCACCCCGACACCGGCCAGGGCTTTGCTCGGGAACTCGCAACCCGGCTGGTTCGGATTGACGATGGCATCGGCCAACGGCAGCTCGTCGCCGGGCAAGTGGTGATCGGTGACCAGCACCTTGAGTCCGGCCTTTTTCGCCGCTGCCACGCCTTCGACGCTGGAAATGCCATTGTCCACGGTGATCAGCAACTGCGGCTCGCGGGTCAGCGCCACTTCGACGATTTCCGGGGTCAGGCCGTAGCCGTACTCGAAGCGGTTTGGCACCAGATAGTCGACATGCGCCGCGCCCAACAGACGTAACCCCAACATGCCCACGGTACTGGCCGTCGCGCCATCGGCATCGAAGTCGCCAACGATCAGAATCCGCTGACGCTGCTCCAGCGCCGTTACCAGCAAATCCACCGCCGCCTCGATGCCCTTGAGCTGCTGGAACGGAATCAGCCGCGCCAGGCTCTTGTCCAGTTCAGCCTCGGAC
>NZ_JBFTMK010000205.1:0-14232 GCF_056396965.1 Pseudomonas sp. 05N434 | reverse complement strand
GATGCTGGCGTCCCACTGGGAAACCGGTGCCGACTGCACCTTGCGCGCACCGGCCTCAAGCCTGCTGAAACTGGCGACGAGCAAAGACAAGACGTCGGTGCTGCATGCCCCGGAAGTCGAACTCGACGGCGACAGCGGCGTGCTGCTGGAACTGGCGGCGGTCCTTCAGGACCTGGAGCTGGACTGGGAGTATGAACTCTCGCGCTGGCTGGGGCCTGTGGCCACGCAACTGGTCGGAGGTCATCTGCGCAGCCGCGCACGCTGGTATCAGCAAGGGTTCGCCAGCCTCAACCAGAACCTGGGCGAATACCTGGCCGAAGAATCGCGCACCCTGGTCGGTCAGCGCGAAGCCGAAGCCCGTTTCAGTGAACTGGACCAGATCAAACTCGATCTGGAACGTCTCGAGGCGCGTTTCGAGCGCCTTTCCCGATCCCTCGACCCAAGCGATAACGCATGAAGCTGCTTGCCGTCCGCCGTTTGTTGCGCATCCAGCGCGTCGTGATCCGCTACCGCCTCGATGACCTGCTGTTCGCCCTGCCATTGCCCTGGTTTCTGCTGGCGCTGCGCTATGCCTTGCCGTGGCGCTGGTTCCCGCGCAAGCCCCTGGACCTGAGCCGTGGCGCACGATTGCGCCTGGCGTTGCAGGACCTTGGGCCGATTTTCATCAAGTTCGGCCAGATCCTTTCGACACGCCGCGACCTGCTGCCCGAAGACATCGCCGATGAGTTGATGATGTTGCAGGACCGCGTGCCGCCGTTCGACTCACAAGTGTCGGTCCGGCTGATCGAAGAGCAGCTCGGCAAAAAGATCAGTGAAGTCTTCTCTCGTTTCGACGTCGAACCGCTGGCCTCGGCCTCGGTGGCGCAGGTGCATGCCGCGCAGCTGAAAACCGGTGAGGCCTCAAGCCGGTGATTGCCCAGGACCTGGCATGGCTGTTCATTCTTGCCCGCGCCGCGGAAAAACTCTCGGCCGACGCCCGTCTGCTACACCCGGTGGACGTGGTCAGTGATTACGAAAAAACCATCTACGACGAACTCGATCTGCTGCGTGAGGCCGCCAACGCCAGCCAGTTGAAGCGCAACTTCGACGGTTCGCCGCTACTGTATGTGCCGCAAGTCTATTGGGACTGGTGCCGACCGAAAGTGCTGGTGATGGAGCGCATCTACGGGATTCAGGTCACCGACCTCGCGACCCTGGCCGACCAGCGCACCGACATGAAAATGCTCGCCGAGCGTGGCGTGGAGATCTTCTTCACCCAGGTGTTCCGCGACAGCTTCTTCCACGCCGACATGCACCCCGGCAACATTTTCGTCAGCACCGTGCAGCCCTGGAGCCCGCAGTACATCGCCATCGACTGCGGCATCGTCGGCAGCCTGACCCCGGAAGACCAGGACTATCTGGCGCGCAACCTGTTCGCGTTCTTCAAGCGTGACTACCGGCGTGTCGCGCAATTACACATCGACTCGGGCTGGGTACCGGCGGAAACCAAGCTCAACGAATTCGAAGCGGCGATCCGCACGGTGTGCGAGCCGATCTTCGAAAAACCGTTGAAAGATATTTCCTTTGGTCAGGTACTGATGCGCCTGTTCCAGACCGCTCGACGCTTCAACATGGAAGTGCAGCCGCAGTTGGTCTTGCTGCAAAAAACCCTGTTGAACATCGAAGGCCTGGGTCGTCAGTTGTACCCGGACCTCGATCTGTGGAACACCGCCCAGCCGTTCCTCGAACGCTGGATGCGCGAGCGCGTCAGCCCCAAAGCCTTGCTGGGCAACGTGCAGAGCCAGTTCGAGCAGATCCCGCACCTGGCCAACATGGCCCGCGACCTGCTTGAGCGCATGTCCCAACCCCACGCCAACGACCCGCCGCCTCCGTGGCACCGGCGCAAGGACGACGTGTTCCTGCGCCTGCTCGGCACCGCTCATCTGGCGGGTGGCACGATACTCGCAGCCGGTGGCCCGTTGCACGAACTGGGGCATTGGCCCGCCGGAATCATGGTGGCGATCGGCTTGTATCTGGTCGTTCGCCGATAGCCAGTTGGATCATCGGCTGGCACACTGTTTGAACGCTGAATTTGAACATTGGCCTCAACTATTGAAGTAGAGCCCGCTGTCGGAGTCGAAGATGAAAAACTGGCTGGACGAGATCAAGTGGGACGCCGATGGACTGGTGCCGGCGATTGCCCAGGATCACAAGACCGGACGCGTCCTGATGATGGCCTGGATGAACCGCGAAGCACTGCAATTGACCGCCGCCGAGAACCGTGCCATTTACTGGTCACGTTCCCGTGGCAAGCTGTGGCGCAAGGGCGAAGAGTCCGGCCACGTGCAAATCCTGCATGAGATGCGCCTGGACTGTGACGCTGACGTGATCATCCTGATGGTCGAGCAGATCGGCGACATCGCCTGCCATACCGGCCGTCAGAGCTGCTTCTACCGCGTTTTCGAGAACGGCGACTGGAAAACCGTCGACCCGGTTCTCAAAGACCCGCACGCTATCTATTGTGCAGGACATACTCATGACTGACACCCTGACCCGTCTGGCCCAGGTGCTGGAAGAACGCAAAGGCGCCGCCGCCGACAGCTCGTACGTCGCCAGCCTGTACCACAAGGGCTTGAACAAGATTCTGGAAAAGGTCGGCGAAGAGTCGGTCGAAACCATTATCGCCGCCAAGGATGCCGCCATCAGCGGTGACTGCAGCGATGTGATCTACGAGACCGCCGACCTGTGGTTCCACAGCATGGTCATGCTCGCCCAGTTGGGGCAACATCCACAGGCTGTGCTCGATGAACTTGACCGTCGCTTCGGTCTGTCCGGACACGTCGAGAAAGCCTCGCGTCCGTCCGCCTGAATAATTATTAGAGAGGAACGCAACATGGGCATTTTTGACTGGAAACACTGGATCGTCATCCTGGTTGTCGTGGTGCTGGTGTTCGGCACCAAGAAACTGAAAAATCTCGGCACTGACGTGGGCGAGTCGATCAAGGGCTTTCGCAAGGCCATGAACGACGAAGAGAAACCGGCCGACCCGACTGCGACTCCGGCCCAACCGGTTCCGCCGACCCAGCCACAGGCCACAACGCCTGTGAACCCGCCGCACACCATCGACGTGCAGGCGCAAAAAGTCGAAGAGCCGATCCGCAAAGACTCGTGAGCACTGACTAATGTTTGGTATCAGCTTCTCTGAACTGCTGCTCGTCGGCCTCGTCGCCCTGCTGGTGCTGGGCCCCGAGCGCCTGCCGGGTGCTGCGCGCACCGCTGGCCTGTGGGTCGGGCGGCTGAAGCGCAGCTTCAACGCGATCAAACAGGAAGTTGAACGTGAAATCGGTGCCGACGAAATTCGCCGGCAACTGCACAACGAGCACATTCTGTCCCTGGAGCAGGAGGCGCGGAAGATTTTCACGCCGACCCAGCAGGAGCCAACGCCGGTGGAACCTGTGGCGACGCCGACGATTCATGCGCCAACAGCTGAAGTCACGCCGGCGGTTGCAGCTGCTGAACCTGCGCCTGCCAGCCCAGTAGAACCTGTTGCTCCTGCCGCTGCGCCGACAACCCCGGCGCCTCACGACACCACTTTGCCGCCGCGAGCCCCATGAGCGATCTCCCCGAAAACGACCAGCACATGCCACTGGTCTCGCACCTCACCGAGTTGCGCACCCGTCTGCTGCGCTGTGTAGCGGCGATTTTCATTATCTTCGCCGGGTTGTTCGCCTTCACCCAGCAGATCTACACCTTCGTCTCCACGCCGCTGCGCCAGTACCTGCCGGCCGGCGCGACGATGATCGCCACCGACGTGTCGTCGCCGTTCCTGACGCCGCTGAAGCTGACCATGATGGTCTCGCTGTTCCTGGCAATCCCGGTGATCCTGCATCAGATCTGGGGTTTCATCGCGCCAGGCCTGTACAAGCACGAGAAGCGCATCGCCGTGCCGTTGCTGGTCTCCAGCATCCTGCTGTTCTACACCGGCATGGCCTTCGCCTATTTCCTGGTGTTCCCGCTGATCTTCAAGTTCTTCGCCGCTGCCACCCCGGCCGGCGTGGAAATGATGACCGACATCACCAGCTACCTCGATTTCGTCATGACGCTGTTCTTCGCCTTCGGCGTGGCGTTCGAGATCCCGGTGGCCGTGGTGCTGCTGGTGTGGATCGGCGTGGTCAACGTCGCCTACCTGAAGAAAATCCGCCCGTATGTGGTCATCGGCTGCTTCGTGGTCGGCATGATCCTGACGCCGCCGGACATCTTCTCGCAGACGCTGTTGGCCGTACCAATGTGGTTGCTGTTCGAGATCGGCGTCCTGTTCGGCAGCCTGATCAGCAAACGCGGCGAGCACCCGGACGAAAAACCGGCTGACGATCACAACGATCAGCCGCCAGCGACCCAAGCGTGAACCTGCTGCTCCTCGAGGAGGCCGATTTCATTGCGGCCGACCGGGCGATCCTGCGCGATCGCCGCTTGACCCATATGCAGGAAGTCCATCGCTGTGAAGTGGGTGACAGCATGCGCGTCGGGCGTATCGACGGGCTGATGGGCGCAGCCGAAGTACTGCGCCTGGACGCTGACGAAGCCGAGTTGCGCGTCACCCTCGACCAGCCGCCACCAGCCAAGCTGCCACTGACCCTGGTATTGGCCCTGCCACGCCCGAAAATGCTCCGCAGGGTGTTTCAGACCGTGGCCGCCATGGGTGTGCCACGAATCGTTCTGGTAAACAGCTATCGCGTCGAGAAGAGCTTCTGGCAAACCCCGTTCCTGGAACCTGAGGCGATTCGCGAACAATTGATCCTGGGGCTTGAACAAGCCCGGGACAGYGTGCTGCCAGAGGTCGTCATCGAGAAGCGTTTCAAACCTTTTGTCGAAGATCGCCTGCCAGCAATCACTGAAGGCACTCTCGGCCTGGTCGGTCATCCCGGCAATTACCCGCCCTGCCCCCGTGGCCTGGACGAACCCGTGACCTTGGCCATCGGCCCCGAAGGCGGCTGGATTCCTTACGAAATCGACCTGCTGGCCAAGGCCGGCCTGCAACCGGTGCAGCTCGGCGAGCGCATCCTGCGGGTCGAAACCGCCGTCACTGCACTGCTTTCGCGGCTGTTCTAACCCAGACACTTACCCTTGTGGCGAGGGAGCTTGTCGGATCGCCGCACCGTCCCGCTCGGCTGCGAAGCAGTCGTAAAACAGGTGAATGCGGTCTTGCCGGGAAAAGCGGTGGCCGCTTCGCGCCCAAGCGGGAGCAAGCTCCCTCGCCACAGGTTTTGCTCACCTACAGGTTCCAGCCTGCCTGCCGATACAGTCCCCATAAAACCAATCAATGGTCCGAGGGAGTCGCAGCATGTACCGATGGCTAGCCGAGAAACTGGGAAACGTAAGCGTCAATCGCAAGTTGAGTGTCGGCTTTGGCCTCGTGCTGCTCATGACCCTCCTGATCACTTTCACTGGCTGGAATAGCCTAGGCAGTGTGATCAGTCGCGCAGACAAGCAGAGCTACATCTCCGGCCTCAACGAGTTGGGCAAGGATTTGCGAACCGCCCGTCTCGACTACGAAATGCGCCGTGGCGAACAAGGCCCGGCAGCCGTCAGCGAACTCTTGGGCAAGCTTGACGATGGCGTGCAAGTCGCCCTCAAAATGTTTGTGCGCATCTCGGACCAGGAAGTGCTCAATCAGCAACTGGCCACCATCGGTGATTACAAACGCGCCTTTGCCGACATGACTCAAGCGACGCAGAACCGCGAATCGGCCCGATCCAAGCTCGGCGCCACCGCCGACAACGCTGTGGCCAAGGTGACAGAAGTCGAAAAGTCCTTGCTGCAAGGCGACAGCGTCACTCAATTCAACAACGTGGTCGAGCTGAGCAAACTGCTCCAGCAAGCGCGCTTCCAGGTTCGCGGTTATACCTACAGCGGCAAGCCCGAAGCCGAGCAACCCGCGCTGGATGCCATCGACAACGCCCTGAAAAACCTTGAAAGCCTGCCGGGCAAACTGCCAGAACAACACAGCGCCAACCTGCAACAAGCCACCGAATCGCTCAAGGGCTACCGTGTCGCAGTCAGCCAGTTCCGCGATTCGCAAGTGGCCAGCGCCGTCGCCCTCAAGAAGATGGTGGATCAAGAGACCCGCTTGAATGACCTGAGCGCACAACTGACCCGCTCGCAAACCGACAAACGTAACCAGGAGACGGCCCAAGCGAAAAGCACGCTGATCATCGTGACCGTCCTGGCATTGGCGTTTGGTCTGCTCGCAGCCTGGATCATTACGCGGCAGATCGTCGTTCCACTGCAACAGACGTTGGTGGCAGTCGAACGTGTTGCCTCGGGCGATCTGAGCCATAACCTTGAGGTCGCTCGCAGCGACGAGCTGGGTCAATTACAAAGCACCCTTCAGCGGATGGTCGTCAGTCTGCGGGAACTGATCGGCGGCATCAGCGACGGCGTGACCCAAATCGCCAGCGCTGCTGAAGAACTGTCTGCCGTTACCGAGCAGACCAGCGCCGGGGTCAACAGTCAGAAGGTCGAAACCGATCAGGTGGCCACCGCCATGCACGAAATGACCGCCACCGTTCAGGAAGTCGCGCGCAATGCCGAGGAAGCGTCCGAAGCCGCCGTCGCCGCCGACCAGCAGGCCCGCGAGGGTGACAGGGTGGTCGGCGAAGCCATCGCCCAGATCGAGCGCCTGGCCCTCGAAGTCGGCAATTCCACTGCCGCCATGGGCGATCTGAAGCGCGAAAGCGACAAGATCGGCAGCGTGCTCGACGTGATCAAATCCGTGGCCCAGCAAACCAACCTGCTGGCGCTCAACGCCGCCATCGAAGCCGCTCGCGCCGGTGAAGCCGGGCGTGGCTTTGCAGTGGTCGCCGACGAGGTCCGCAGCCTGGCCCAGCGTACTCAGAAGTCCACCGAAGAAATCGAAGAGCTGATCGTTGGCCTGCAAACCGGCACTCAGCAAGTCGCGACCATCATGGACAACAGCCGCAGCCTGACCGACAGCAGCGTCGAACTGACCCGCCGTGCCGGTGGCTCACTGGAAAGCATCACCCGTACCGTGTCGGCGATCCAGTCGATGAACCAGCAGATCGCCGCTGCCGCCGAACAACAGAGCGCGGTGGCCGAGGAGATCAATCGCAGCGTGTTGAACGTGCGTGACGTGTCCGAGCAGACCTCGGCCGCGAGTGAAGAGACCGCGGCCTCCAGCGTCGAGCTGGCGCGGCTGGGGACGCATTTGCAGATGCTGGTGGGCAGATTCAAGGTTTAACACCACACAAAGCAAAAAGATCGCAGCATTCGGCAGCCTGTAGTAGGAGCTGCCGAAGGCTGCGATCTTTTTTGGGCGATGCGGTTACAAAACCTGGCGCAAAAACGCCTGCGCACGGGGATCCTTCGGTGCATCGAAGAACTCGGCCGGCGAGGCGTCTTCCAGCAATTTGCCGTGATCGAAGAACAGCACCCGGTCCGCCACTTCCCGGGCGAAGCCCATTTCGTGGGTGACGCAAACCATGGTCATGCCTTCCACGGCCAGGGTCTTCATCACATCCAGCACTTCACCGACCATTTCCGGGTCGAGCGCCGACGTCGGCTCATCGAACAGCATGACCTTCGGCTCCATCGCCAACGCCCGGGCGATGGCCACGCGCTGCTGCTGACCACCGGACAGGCGCGATGGAAACTCGTGGGCCTTCTGAGCGATACCAACCTTTTCCAGCAACACCATGGCCTTGGCCTCGCGCTCCTTCTTGCCGCGCTTGCGCACGACTTTCTGGGCCAGGCAGAGGTTTTCCAGCACGGTCATGTGCGGGAACAGGTTGAAATGCTGAAACACCATGCCGACTTCGCGGCGGTAGGCGTTGACGTCGGTTTTCGGGTCGGCCAGTTGCAGACCGTCGATGCTCACCGAACCGGAGTCGAACGCTTCCAGGYCATTCAGGCAGCGCAGAAAGGTCGACTTGCCGGAACCGGACGGGCCGATCACCACCAATACTTCGCCCTTCGCCACTTGGGTGGTGACGTTGTCCACCGCGCGAACCACCTGGCCGCGGGTGTCGAAGACTTTTATCAGATCGCGGACTTCAATCACTTTGCGCGAGCCTCCGCTCAAGCCGACTGGCGATTTTCGACAGCGGCAGGTTGATCAACAGGTACAACCCAGCCACGCAGAACAGGATTTCGAACGGCGAGAACGAGGTAGTGATGACTTCACGACCGCTTTTCAACAGTTCGGTAATCGCGATCACCGACACCAGCGAGGTGTCCTTGACCAGACTGATGAACTGCCCGGCCAGCGGTGGCAGCACGCGCTTGAACGCTTGTGGCAGCACCACGTGGCGCATCGACTGGCCACCGCTCAAACCGAGGGAGCGCGCCGCTTCGTTCTGGCCGCGTGCAATCGATTGCACGCCAGAGCGGATGATCTCCGCCACGTAGGCACCGGTGAACAGCGACAGCGCGGCGATCCCGGCGAACTCCCGGGAAAGGTTCATCACGGTGCCGATGAAGAAGTAGAAAATGAAAATCTGCACCAGCAGCGGCGTACCGCGCACCAGCTCGACATAGATCGTCGAGAGGTCGCGCAGGGTTGTCGTCAACCGTCAGGTGCTGCTCATCCCCTGCATCATTGCGCAGGGTGACTTCAGCCTTGCTGCCCTTGCGCACCAGCTCACTGACGGTGGAGATGTCGGCCGCGCGCTGGGACTCTTCGGCGTGGTAGGCGAAGTACTGCGGCACACGGTTCCAGCGCCATTCGTAGGACATCAGCGAGGTGGCGTAGTACAACGCGCCGGCCAGGCCGATCAGCACCAGCACGGTTAATACGTGCCAGGGCCATTGGGCTTTTTTCTGTTTCATTTAAAGGCAAATCCATAACGATCAGGGCGCCCGCTCCCTCTGTGGCGAGGGAGCTTGCTCCCGCTGGGTTGCGCAGCAACCCTGAAATCGGCCACCGCGCAACGTCGGGTAAAACGAGTCAATCGATTTACGACTGCTTCGCAGTCGGACGGGAGCAAGCTCCCTCGCCACAAAGGCGGTGTTATTCCATGTCCTTGAGCCAGGCGGTGTCTTTAAACCACTTGTCATGGATGCGATCGTAGGTGCCGTCTTCGTGGATCTGGTGCAGGAAGTTGTTGATGAAGTTGAGGCTGTCGTAATCGCCTTTCTTCAGGCCGAAAGCCAAAGGCTCATAGGTGAATGGCTTGTCGAGGAACAGCAGTTTGCCGTTGCCGACCTTGTTCACCGCCACGACGTTGTAAGGCGCGTCGTAGATGAAGGCGTCGGCCTTGCCGTTGACCACGTCGAGCACCGCTTCCTGCTCGTTGTCGTAGCCGTGGTACTTGGCTTTGGAAATGAGCTTTTTGGAGACCATCTCGCCAGTGGTGCCGAGCTTGGAGGTGATGCGGTAGTCGGCGGTGTTCAGGTCTTTATAGGACTTGATGGTGCCTTCCAGCTCCTTGCGGATCAGCAGCGTCTGGCCGACCACGATGAAGGGCTCGCTGAAGTTCAGGCGCAGGTTGCGTTCCTGGGTCAGGGTCATGCCACTGCCGATCATGTCGAACTTGTCGGTCAGCAGGGCCGGGATGATGCCGTCGTAGCCGGTGGATACCATTTCCAGCTTGACGCCCATGGTCTTGGCCATGGCTTTGAGGATGTCGACTTCGAAGCCGATGATTTCGCCGCGCTTGTTRGTCATTTCGAACGGCATGTAGGTCGGGTCCATGCCGACTTTCAGCGTGCCGCGTTTGACCGCGTCATCGATGGCACCGGCCTGCACCGCGCTGACTGCAACCAATGCCGTGACGCCGACCAGCAGCATCGACAGATACTTCTTCATCTTCAAGTCCCCAAAACCCATCGCATTGTGAGGCACGCAAACCGCAGGTTTCCTTTGGGAAACCGGCAGATACGAACAGAAAGTTGTCCGGGCGCACCAATTCGGGGACGGATGCTAACGCACTCGGCCGTTTGCACAAGGGGTTGAGGGAGATTTGTTTGATCGTTCCCACGCAGAACACGGGAGCGATCATCAGCACAAAAAAACCCCGCTTTCGCGGGGTTTTTCATTATGCCAACTGAGGCTGCACGCTCAACGGCTTGAGCGGCAACAGCGGCGCATGCGGATCGGCATCCACCGAAGTGCGCCAGGCCTGCAGCCACTCGGCATGGCCTTCGCTCCAGACCTGCTCATGCAAGCGACCCAGTGCCACCGGATCACTCAGCAGGGCCACGCGCTCGTTGTTGGTCAGCCCTTCAGGCCCGACCTTCATCGCATGGCGAACCCGCTCGATGCGCAGCCATTCGATCGGCTCGGCCTGACGGTGACGAGACGTCGCCAGCGCACACGCCAACGCGTTCTGCTGTGGATCGACCACCGACCGGACGAAGCCGTCGTGCAGTGCATGCCAGCGGTTTTCGTGGGTGTACTGATCGGTCGCCAGCAATGCCTGCGGCGGATTGTATTCCTCAGGAATCAGGAACAGGCTCTCGTCACGGGATTTCAGGCCCAGGCCGACACGACTGGAGATCACCGACACCGGAATCGACAGCATCAGCGAACCGACGATCGGCACCAGCCACCAGAGGAAGCTCGGGTTCAGCCAGATCACCAGCAGCGCCCAGAAGAAACCCAGCGCTGTTTGCGGACCGTGACGCTTGACCGCCTCGCTCCAGGGCGTGGAGTCGTCGTCACGTTGCGGCGAGTTCCAGGTCGCGGCCCAGCCGAGGAACGCGGCGAGCACGAAACGGGTGTGGAAAATCATCCGCACCGGCGCCAGCAGCATGGAGAACAACATTTCCAGCAGCATCGACAGCGTCACCTTGAACCTGCCACCGAACTCTTTCGCGCCTTTGGCCCAGATCAGGATGATGCTCAGCAGCTTCGGCAGGAACAGCAGCACGATAGTCGTCGAGAACAGTGCGATCGCCTTGTCCGGGTGCCATTGTGGCCACAGCGGATAGAGCTGGCGCGGTTCCAGGAAGTACTGCGGCTCCATCAGCGTGTTGGTCGCCAGCAGGGCTGTCGACAGCACGAGGAAGAAGAACCACAACGGCGCCGACAAGTAAGACATCACGCCTGTCAGGAACACCGCACGGTGTACCGGGTGCATGCCCTTGACCAGGAACAGCCGGAAGTTCATCAGGTTGCCGTGGCACCAGCGACGGTCACGCTTGAGTTCGTCCAGCAGGTTCGGTGGCAGTTCTTCGTAGCTGCCCGGCAAGTCATAGGCAATCCACACGCCCCAGCCGGCACGGCGCATCAGCGCCGCTTCAACGAAGTCGTGGGACAGAATCGCACCGGCGAACGCGCCTTTACCGGGCAACGGCGCCAGGGCGCAGTGCTCGATGAACGGCTTCATGCGGATGATCGCGTTGTGGCCCCAGTAGTGGGATTCGCCCAACTGCCAAAAGTGCAGGCCAGCGGTGAACAGTGGACCGTACACGCGGGTGGCGAACTGCTGCATACGCGCATAAAGGGTGTCCATGCCCGACGCACGCGGCGCGGTCTGGATGATCCCGGCGTCCGGCGTGGCTTCCATCAGGCGCACCAGGCTGCTCAGGCATTCGCCACTCATTACGCTGTCGGCGTCGAGCACGACCATGTATTTGTAGTCACCGCCCCAACGACGGCAGAAGTCGTCGAGGTTGCCGCTTTTACGTTTTACGCGACGACGGCGGCGGCGGTAGAAGATCTTGCCGAAGCCCTTGGCTTCACGGCAGACGTCCAGCCAGGCCTGCTGTTCGGCGACGCAGATATCGGCGTCGTTACTGTCGCTGAGCACGAAAAAGTCGAAACGATCCAGGTTACCCGAGGCTGCAACCGACTCGAAGGTCGCCCGCAAACCGGCGAACACCCGCGGCACGTCTTCGTTGCAGATCGGCATCACCAATGCGGTGCGTGCGTCCTTGGCGATCGGCTCGTTGCCGGCGCTGGCGCCGGAAATGCGGTACTTGTCGCGACCGGTGATCAACTCGAGGAAGCCCATCAGCGCGGTCCAGAAACCGGCCGACACCCAACAGAACAGAATCCCGAACAGAATCAGGATGCTGGTTTGCAACACGTAAGGCAGCACCTGGGCCGCAGTTTGCAGCAGCGGTTGGTGCAGGACTTCTTCCAGATCGACGAACGACCAGCCCTGGTACGGCATGATGCCTTTCATGTACCAGCCGGCGACGATCGTCTGACCAAGCATCAGCACCAACAGAATGTAACGACGGATCGAACCGACGGTGCGCCAGCGAGCTGCTGGCAACACGTTCTCGTCTTTCGGCGGCTTCGGCGGGTTGGTGCGACCGGTCAGCCGACGCCAGCCACGCACCAGGATATTGGTGCGCCATGGCTCCGGAACGACTTTGGTCCGACGGATCGGCGGGGCTGCCTTGAGGCAAACCCGACCACTGGCATCGAGTCCCAACATTTGCGCATCCGCCAGTTCTTCGGCGGTGTTCAGGGTCAGGCGCCGCCCGACCGACGCCTGGGCGGCATCGGTCGGCGCGTCGAACGCCTGGGACGACAGACGTTCGTGCAACTCACTGAAAGACTTGCAGCCCGCGAGTTCCGCGCGCTGCTCGTCGGTCATCGGCAAATGCGCCAGGTACTCGGCAAGCGTTTGTGGCTGTACTTGTGAATTACTCATCGGCAGGCAACTGATAGCTCCAGGTCTCGGTCAGGACTTGTTCAGTCGGTGCCGATTCCGGTGTGGCAGGGGCCGCTTCGGCAGCGACAGGCTGCTTGGCGTCTTTGTTGTCCTTGTCCTTGGTGTCCTTGACTTGCTGGGCTTGCGCTTCAGCTTGCTTGGCCTCCTTGTCCTTCTTCTCCTGCTGCTTGGCGGCGATCTTGTCGGCCTTGGCAACGGAAGAGCTGGACGCTGGCGCCGTGGTCTTGATCGTCTCGGCCGGCGTGATGGTCTTGACCAGTGCTGCACGCATTTCAGTGGACTTGCCCGGATCCTTGATCTTCATCCGCAGGGTCAGGCGCCAGCCCTTGGTTTCAGGGTTGTAACGGACACTGTTCTCGACCAGTTCCGCGTTGTCGCCAACGCTAACCTGGCTGCGTACTTCAGCATCTTCTGGCAAGTCTTGCAGGGACGGACCTTGGAAATCCACCAGGTAGGCCACGCTGCCGTCCGGCTGACGAATCAGGTTCGACTGCTTCACGTCACCCGTGGAACGCAGGGTCTGTTGAACCCAGGCGCTGTCCGCCGAATGCAGGGCGGCTTCGTCGATGGTCCAGTGCATGCGATAGGCGACGTCCAGGGGTTGGCCAGGCTCTGGCAGTTTTTCCGGACTCCAGAAAGCAACGATATTGTCGTTGGTTTCGTCAGCGGTAGGAATCTCCACCAGATCGACGGAGCCCTTGCCCCAATCGCCTTTCGGCTCGATCCAGGCACTTGGGCGCTTGTCGTAGCGGTCATCGAGGTCTTCGTAGTGGCTGAAGTCACGGCCACGTTGCAGCAAGCCGAAACCGCGCGGGTTCTCGATCGAGAAGTTGCTCACGGCCAGGTGTTTCGGGTTGTTCAATGGGCGCCAGATCCATTCGCCGTTGCCTGCATGGATCGACAGACCGCTGGAGTCGTGCAGTTCGCGACGGTAGTTCAGCACTTTCGACGGCTGGTTGGCGCCGAACAGGAACATGCTGGTCAGCGGCGCAACGCCAAGTTTGGTGACCTTGYCACGCAGGAACATCTTGGCCTTGACGTCGACGACCGTGTCGCTGCCCGGACGCAGGGTCAGGCGATAGGCACCAGTGGCGCGCGGCGAATCCAGCAGGGCGAAGATCACCAGGTGCTTGTCGCCCGGCTTCGGCTGCTGAATCCAGAACTCGGTGAAACGCGGGAACTCTTCGCCGGACGGCAAGGCGGTATCGATGGCCATGCCGCGAGCGGACAAGCCATAGGTGTGGCCTTTGCCGACGACGCGGAAGTAACTCGCGCCGAGCATGGTCATGATTTCGTCTTGCTTGTCGGCCTTGTTGATCGGGTAGAGCACACGGAAACCGGCATAACCCAGCTGCTCGGTGGCTTTAGGATCGAACTTCATATCGCCGAAATCGAAACGACTTGGGTCGTATTTGATCTCTTCGACGGTGTTGGCCGTGATTTCGTTGATTTTCACCGGCGTATCGAAGTGCATGCCCTGGTGATAGAACGACAGCTTGAATGGGGTTTTCTGGTTAGCCCACTCGGCTTTTTCGGTGAGGAAGCGGATTTTTTGATAATCCGCGAATTTCATTTCACGAAATTCATTCGGCAGGTTACTGCGCGGGGC
>NZ_JBFTMK010000204.1:0-7912 GCF_056396965.1 Pseudomonas sp. 05N434 | reverse complement strand
GAGTGAGAGGAGCAGAACCAAAGAAAAAAGACGTGCGTACAAAATGAATTTTCCTTTTCTCGACACGGTCCAAAAACGTTTTTCGTTTGCTTTTTTATAGACCTGTTCTAGCGTCTTGGGTAGTTCGGTCGGCACGACGAATTCGGAAGGTTCGTCAAAGGAATGACAGGTCCTCTGCCCTCCCTTTCTAACCTACGGTCCAGTAAGGGAATGCGATGAAACGGGCCTCCCGATGCATTGCTCCCGCCTCATGCATCGGAGTCAGCCACCATGGCAGAAAGTACTCAGCACAAGCTAGACAGGGTTCGCCCACCCCGGGTGCAAATCACCTACGACGTCGAAATCGGCAACGCGATCGAGAAGAAAGAATTGCCATTGGTTGTCGGTATTCTTGCCGACCTCTCCGGCAAGCCTCTCGAACCACTCCCGAAATTGAATGAACGGCGTTTCACCGAAATCGACCGCGACAACTTCAATGAAGTCCTCGCCTCGATCGGCCCGCGCGCCACCTTGCAGGTCAACAACACCCTCAGCGGCGACGACAGCAAGCTCAACATCGAGCTCAACTTCAAACACATCGATGACTTCGACCCGGTCAAGGTGGTCGAGCAAGTCACTCCGCTGCGGCGTCTGTTCGAAGCTCGCCAGCGTCTGCGCGACCTGCTGACCAAACTCGACGGCAACGATGATCTGGACAAGCTGTTGCGTGACGTCATTGCCAACACCGAGGGACTGCAAGAGATCAAGTCGGCTCGTCCGGACACCGCCGCTCCCGCTCCTGCTGGCGACAGCGAAGCACCGGCTGAACCGCAAGCCTGATCGCTCATCCACCCAGGGAGAATTTTGCCATGCCCGCCTCATCCGCCGCCCAGACCCAAGCCAGTGACAGTGCAAGCGAGACCTTGTCCTTGCTCGATGAAATAATCGCCAAAGGCCGCATGGCCCATGACGACAGCCAACAGGATTACGCCCGCGACATGCTCGCGGAATTCGCCACTCAGGTCCTCGATGAAGGCATGGCCGTCGACAAGGACACCGTGGCGATGATCAACGACCGCATCAGCCAGATCGACGAGCTGATCAGCGCTCAACTGAACGAAGTGCTGCACCACCCGGACCTGCAGAAACTTGAAGCCTCCTGGCGCGGCCTGCACTTGTTGGTTAAGAACACCGAGACCAGTTCCCGGCTGAAATTGCGCCTGCTCAACGTGACCCAGAAAGAGCTGCAGAACGACCTGGAAAAAGCCGTCGAGTTCGACCAGAGCGCGCTGTTCAAGAAGATCTACGAAGAGGAATACGGCACCTTCGGCGGCCACCCGTTCAGCCTGTTGGTGGGTGACTACACCTTCGGCCGGCACCCGCAGGACATCGGCCTGCTGGAGAAACTGTCGAACGTCGCGGCGGCCGCCCATGCGCCATTCATTGCCGCCGCCAGCCCTCGGTTGTTCGACATGAACAGCTTCACCGAACTGGCCGTGCCACGGGATCTGTCGAAAGTGTTCGAGAGCCAGGAGCTGATCAAGTGGCGCTCGTTCCGTGAAAGCGAAGATTCGCGCTACGTATCGTTGGTGCTGCCGCACTTCCTGCTGCGCCTGCCTTACGGTCCTGACACGTCGCCGGTGGAAGGCATCAACTACGTCGAAGACGTCAACGGCAGCGACCACGGCAAATACCTGTGGGGCAACGCCGCGTGGGCCTTGTCGCAACGGATCACCGAAGCCTTCGCCAAATACGGCTGGTGCGCGGCGATTCGCGGAGCCGAAGGCGGTGGTGCGGTGGAAGGCTTGCCGGCCCATACCTTCCGTACAACCTCCGGTGACCTGTCGCTCAAATGCCCGACCGAAGTGGCGATCACCGACCGTCGCGAGAAAGAGCTCAACGACCTCGGTTTCATCGCCCTGTGCCACAAGAAAAACAGCGACGTGGCGGTGTTCTTCGGCGGCCAGACCACCAACAAATCCAAGGTCTACAACACCAACGAGGCGAATGCCAACGCGCGGATTTCGGCGATGCTGCCGTACGTGCTCGCGGCCTCGCGTTTCGCGCACTACCTGAAGGTGATCATGCGCGACAAAGTCGGCAGTTTCATGACCCGCGACAATGTGCAGACCTACCTCAACAACTGGATCGCCGACTACGTGCTGATCAACGACAACGCGCCGCAAGAGATCAAGGCGCAGTACCCGTTGCGTGAAGCCCGGGTGGATGTGACCGAGGTCGCCGGCAAGCCCGGAGCCTACAAGGCCACGGTGTTCCTGCGGCCGCACTTCCAGCTTGAGGAACTGACCGCGTCGATCCGCCTGGTCGCGACCCTGCCGCCACCGGTAGCCGCCTGACCTGCCTCCCGCCGGGGTCAACCCGGCGGGATTCCCCTGCTTATCTAGCACGATTACTTTCAGGAGTTTCATGCGATGGATGCAATCATTCTCGACCTCGGCGGCGACATCAAAGGCGATAGCTTGCTCGAGGGTTACAAGGACAAGATCGAAGTCATGTCCTACAGCCACAACGTGGCCATGCAGGTGACCAACGACGTCAGCAACTCGGAGCRCACTTCCGGCAAGCCGCACATCGGCGAGTTCACCCTGACCAAGTTCGTCGACAGCTCGACGCCTTCCCTCAACGAATATTGCTGCGCCGGCAAACCGATCCCCGAAGCCAAGATCACCATCGGCCGTAACRCCGCCGAAGGCAGCGGTAAGCTGATGCCGTTCATCATCTACACACTGACCAACGTGGTGCTGTCCAATGTCAGCGTCAGTGGTGGTACGGGTGGCAAACCGGTGGAAACCATTTCCCTGAACTTCACCAAGATCAAGTGGGAGCTCACCGCCCAGAAAGACGACGGCACCAAGGAAGGCACGGCCGCCTCGACCTGGGACATGGCCGCCAACAAGCTCGTCAAGTAAGCGGACGCGTCGGCCATGGCAGGCACCGGCATGCTCCCACCGTTGTTCGAGCGCCTCGCCGCCAGCGAGGTCGACACCGTGCAGGTGTTCGATCGCCAGGGGCTGCTCGACTCGGTGCACACGGAGTTGCTGCGCCTGTTCAACACCCGACGCGGCTCACGTCCGCTGACCTCCCCACCGAGCATTCTCGACTACGGCATCGCTGACTGGACGGCCTTGCAACAGCAGCGCAGCGATGACCGTCGTCAGTTGGCGCGGGAAGTGCGCGAGGCCATCAGCCATTTCGAACCGCGCCTGCAACTGGGCGAGGTCCAGGTCAATCCGGTCCCCGGCCATCCGCAGCAACTGAGCATTCGGCTGGTGGGCGAATTGCGCAGCGGCCAGCAGCACTGGCCCGTGGCATTTGTCATCGAGAAGGCCAGCCATGGTCTTGAGGTGCGTCATGAGCGACTCGATTGACCCGCAACTGCTCGATTACTACCAACGCGAACTGACCTGGCTGCGCCACGCCGGGAGCATTTTTGCCGAGCGATATCCCAAGGTCGCCAGACGCCTGGAACTGTCCCCCGGTGAATGCCCCGACCCACATGTCGAACGGCTGCTCGAAGGTTTCGCCTTGCTCGCCGCACGCCTGCAACGGCGACTCGATGACGACTACGCCGAATTCAGCGATGCCTTACTCGAACAGCTTTACCCGTTGGCCATGCGGCCGTTGCCGTCCTGCGCGATCGTGCAGTTCGAGCCGGACCCGAGCAAGGGCAACCTGAACGATGGTTATCCATTGCCCCGCGACACACCGCTATTCGTCACCACCAGCAAAGGCGAGAGCATCCACTTTCGCACCAGCGCCGCGGTTCGATTGTGGCCAGTGGAAATCAACGAAGCGCTGCTGCTGGGCAGCGACGAAGCCCAGGCCCTGACCGGTGTGGCGCAAGCGCGTTCGGCCCTGCGCCTGAGCCTGCGTTGCCTGGGTGAAAGCCAATGGTCGACGCTGGCCATCAAACAATTGCGCGTGCACCTGGCCGCCTCGCCGGTGATCAACGCCTGCCTGTATGACTTGCTCGGCGCTCACGCGGTAAAGGTGCTGGCCGGACCGGTCGGCAGCGTGCCGGTCATGCTGGAGGGGTTGCCGCAAATCGTCGGTTTTGCCAGCGACGAAGTGCTGTTGCCGGACGAGGACGGCGTGCATCCGGGCATGCGCCTGCTCGCCGAGTACTTTGCGTTCCCGGACAAATTCAACTTCTTCGACATTCCATTGGCCGGCGCCGCCAGCGACAGCCAGACGCTGTACCTGTACATCGTGTTCGACCGCGCCCCGGCCAACCGCCTGCACCTTCAGGCCAGCGACTTCGCCCTGGGCTGCGCACCGGTGATCAACCTGTTTCCACGAACCTCGGAACCACTGCGCCCGGACGGCACCCGCAGCGAGTATCGCCTGGTCGCCGACAGTCACCGGGAAAACAGCGTCGAGATCCACAGCATCCGCGCCATGCGCGCCAGCTCAAGCCAGGGCGTGCAACGGGTGCCAGCGTATTAYGGCAGCCAGCATATCGGCGGCGACAAACAGTGCTATTGGCATGCGCGACGGGTCAGCGGCATGACCCCTAATCGGCTGGGCACCGACCTGATGGTGAGCCTGGTGGACACCCGGCTCGATCCGCTGACCGAGGCCAGCGAATACAGCCTCACCGCCGAACTGCTGTGCACCAACCGGCATCTGGCCCAGAGCCTGCCGGCCGGCACGCCCCTGGGTTTCGAACGACCGGGGCCGGTGGCCTGGGCCCGTTTGCGTAACCCGCCGAGCCCGCAGAGTTTGCCGCGACTGGATGGCGAATCCCGTTGGCGGCTGGTGTCGCAACTGACCCTCAACCATTTGTCACTGGTCGAGGGGCCGCAAGCGCTGGATGCCCTCAAGGAAATCCTCCAGTTGCACAACCTGCGTGACGAGGCCAGCGCCTTGCGGCAAATCGACGGTTTGTTAAGCCTCGGCTGCGAACGGGTGATCGCCCATGTTGGTGAAGACGCGTGGCGCGGCTGGCGCAATGGGCTGGAGGTCCGGCTGCAACTCGACCCACAGCATTTCGTCGGCAGCAGCGCCGTGCTGTTCTCAGCGGTGCTGGCGCAGTTCTTTTCACTCTATGCCACGGCCAATCGCTTCGTGCGCACGGTTCTGGTCCAGTCAGACAAGGAGGTCAAGACATGGCAACCCCAAGCCGGCATGCCGCTGTCCCTCTGAGTCTGAGTCAGAAGCTGCGGCGCGATCCRCAGGCGTTCGAGTTGTTGCAGGCGTTGTTGCTGCTGGAACGCGAACACCCGCAAGCCGAATCCCTGGGCAGCGGCACCGCCCCTCAAGCGGAAGCCTTGCGCCTGCGCGGGCCGTTGACGCCGCTGTTTTCCGCCAGTGAAATCGAAAGTCTGACTCAGGAAGCTGACCAGCCACCGACGCTCACGACACCAGTGTTTGGCCTCGGCGGGCCGGACGGCCCCCTGCCCTACGCCTATCAGGAATGGCTGCAACAACGGGCCCGGGCCAAGGATCACGCTCCGGCCGAATTCCTCGACCTGTTCCAGCATCGCTTGCTCAGCCTGCTGTACAAGGTGATGCGCAAACACCGGATCGCCGTTGGCTTCACAGCCCCCGGCGCGTCGCCGGTGCAGGCGCAACTGCGAGCGCTGACCGGGCTGTTGCCCAAAGCCTTGCAGGAACGCCAGGCCGTACCCGACTCTGCGGTACTGGCGTGCAGCGCGCTATTTGCCGACGGTCGTCGTTCCCTGGCCGGCTTCGCCGCGATCGTACGCGAGCACTTCGAACTGCCGGTAGAACTCAGCGCCTATGAAGGTGCCTGGCGGGAAATCCCACCGGCCAGTCGCAGTCGACTGCAACCGGGTGGGCGCAACCTGCAACTGGGTCGTAACGCGGTGGCCGGCACTCGGGTCTGGGATGAACACGCCGGCATCCGCCTGACCCTCGGCCCGCTGACCTCGGCGCAGGCGGCGCGGTTTCTGCCGGACGGTGAAGCCCATCCGGCGCTGGCCAGTCTCAGCGCGCTGTATTTCGGCCCCGACCTGGATTGCACACTGGTGCTGTTGGTGCGCGGTGCCAGTCCGATGAAACTCGGTCGCCAGGCCCCGCCCCTGCTCAGTTGGAACGGCGGCCTGCAACGCCAGACCAGCCTTGCCGTGCAACGGATCGAAACCCGCCTTCGTCAGCTGGAGATCACCTGAACATGGAACTGGCCAGCCTGATCGGACGCCTCAACCCGGACAACCGCCGCGCCCTCGAACGGGCCGCGCAGCRCTGCCTGCAACGGGGTCATCATTACGTCGAAATCGAACACTTGCTGCTGGAGTTGCTGGACATCGAGGGCGGCGACTTCGCCTGGCTGCTGCCGCGCTTCGGGCTGGAGCGCGATGCCCTGACGGCGGAAATCAACAAGGCCCTGGAACTGTTCAAATCCGGCAGCACCCGCACCCCGGCGCTCTCGGCGCACACCATCGGCCTGCTGGAAGACGCGGTGGTTCAGGCCAGTGTGCTTGGCCTGGAGAGCATTCGCTCCGGTTTGCTGCTACTGGCCCTGCTCGACCGTGATGAACGTCGCAGCCTGCTGCTCAATAGCGCCTCGTCGCTGTTGAAAATTCCACGGGAAGCCTTGCGCAGTAATTTGCTGGAGTGGACCGAAAACTCGCGCGAACACGTTGGCGGCACGCGGCCGGTCAGTACCGGCCATCCGCAACCGAAACAGGATTCGGTGCTCGACCAGTTCACCCAGGACCTGACCGCCGATGCCCACGCCGGGCGCATCGACCCCATCGTCGGCCGCGACGGCGAGATTCGTCAGTGCATCGACATCCTGCTGCGCCGTCGGCAGAACAACCCGATCCTGGTCGGCGCACCGGGAGTGGGCAAAACGGCGGTGGTCGAAGGCCTGGCGTTGCGCATTGCCGCCGGGGATGTGCCGCCGTCGTTGCAGGAAGTCAGCCTGCGGGTACTCGACCTCGGTCTGTTGCAAGCTGGCGCCGGGGTCAAGGGCGAGTTCGAGCAGCGCCTCAAAGGCGTGATCGACGCGGTGCGCAGCGCCGACAAACCGATCATTCTGTTCATCGACGAAGCCCACACCCTGATTGGTGCTGGCGGCGCGGAAGGCGGCAGCGACGCGGCCAATCTGCTGAAACCGGCGCTGGCCCGTGGCGAGTTGCGCACCCTGGCCGCGACCACCTGGCTTGAGTACAAAAAATACTTCGAGAAAGACCCCGCCCTCGCCCGGCGATTTCAGTTGGTGCAAGTCGAGGAGCCGGACGAAATCACCGCTGTGGAAATGCTCCGTGGCGTGGCTGCGAAACTGGAACAGCATCACGGTGTGCAGGTGCTCGACGCGGCGATCCACGAAGCGGTGAAACTGTCCCACCGCTACATCTCCGGGCGCCAGTTACCGGACAAGGCCATCAGCGTGCTCGACACCGCGTGTGCCCGGGTCGCCCTCGGCCAGCATGACGTGCCGCCACCGCTGGAAAGCCTGCGTCACCGCCAGCAAAGTCTCAAGGAGGAAGTCGAACGCCTGCGCCGCGAACAGGCCACCGGGCTTGATCACCGTGAACGCATCACCCTGCTGGAAACCGAATCCGTGGGTAACGTGCAGGCCATTCGCGAACTGGAAACCCGCTGGAACGAAGAACGGATCGCCGTGCGCGAACTGCTGGAAACCCGTCGCGAATTACTCACCTTGAGCGAACGCGCCGACAACGACAAACCGGACGAAGCCACCGACAGCCGCATCGATCATCTGGCCGCCGAACTGGTACGCCTGGAGGCCGGTCTGGACGCCATTCGCCAGGATGATCCGCTGGTGCCGGAACAGGTCGACGGCAAAACCGTGGCTGCGGTGATCGCCGGCTGGACCGGCATCCCGGTGGGCAAGATGCTCGCCGACGAAGCCCATGCCGTGCGCACCCTCGGCCAGCGCATGGGCCTGCGCGTCATGGGCCAGAGCACCGCGCTGAACACC
>NZ_JBFTMK010000203.1:0-10653 GCF_056396965.1 Pseudomonas sp. 05N434 | reverse complement strand
GTTTAGATCTGTTCCAGCAACCAGGTACGGAACGCGATAAGCGATGGCAGCATTTCGTTGCGCGGCGGGTAGGTCAGGTAGTAGCTGCGCTGGCTGGCGAACGGCTGGTCGAGGCTGATCAGCTCTGCGTTGGCCAACTCGTCGGCCACTAGAATACGTGGCACCAAACCGATGCCGATGCCAGCCCTGACGGCCTGGATCAAGTGCGAGGTGAGTTCGAAACTCGGCCCCAGCCGCATCATTCGATGGGGCAGGCCGTGATGGCTGAACCACTCGCCCCAGACGTTGGCGTTGTTTGCGACGTTGAGCAGTGTCTGTGCGCCAATGCGCTCCGGCGTCCAGGCGTCGTGGAGCTCGGCCACTTCTGGAGAAATGATCACCATCAGTTCTTCGGTGTGCAGGCGATGGCTGATCAGACCCGGCAAATCGGCATTGCCGACGACGATCGCGGCATCGATACCGCTGGTTTCGAAGTCGATGGCGTCGATCCGGGAATTGATGTGCACCAGCATGCCGGGATGGGTTTTGTAGAAGTCATGAAGGCGCGGCAATAACCACTTCGAGCCGAAAGTCGGCAAGGTGGCCAGGCGCAAGGTGCCGCTGCCGGATTGATAAGCCATGGCTTGCAACGTGGCGCTGCGGATGCGTCCGAGCGCTTCGCTCATTTCCCGCTGGTAGAGACGACCGACATCGGTCAACTGCACTTGCCGGCCTTCACGGCGAAACAGCGTCAGGCCCAGTTGCTGTTCCAGCGCCTGGACTTGCCGGCTCACGGCGCTTTGGGTCAGTGACAGTTCCATCGCGGCACGGGTGTAGCTTTCATGGCGGGCGGCGGCCTCAAAGGCCAGCAGCAACGACATCGAGGGCGTGAGGTGACGGTAATTCATTCGTAAAAGTCATCGATAGCGGCAGGATTATCCGTTTGTCCGGCGCCAGAGCCTGCAGGATCATTGGCGTAGCCGACGACCTGAGGCTGACCCATTAATGCTCAGGCGACAAGTGTTTTGATTTTTTCCATGATTAGACCGACAAGAGAACAGCCTGCGATGATCGCTCAGTTGCCCACCGTTGCACTCGCGGCACACTACCCGGAATTTCTTCAGGCCCTGCGCGCCAGCGGCTTTCGTGGCCAGCTCAGCGCCGACTACGCCACCCGCACCGTGCTGGCGACCGACAACTCGATTTACCAGCGCCTGCCGCAAGCGGCGGTGTTCCCCATGGACGCGGACGACATCGCACGCATCGCGACCTTGATGGCCGAACCACGCTTTCGCCAGATCAAGCTGACCCCGCGAGGCGGCGGCACCGGCACCAACGGCCAGTCATTGACCGATGGCATCGTGGTCGACTTGTCGCGGCACATGAACACCATCCTGGAAATCAACGTCGGTGCTGCTCGGTGGCGAGCGCCTGCACAGCCGGCCTCTGTCCGACGCGGAGCTGGAAGTGGCATGCACGCAATCCGGCCGCATCGGCGAGGTGTACCGGACGGCGCGGCACATTCAGGAAACCCAGGCCGACCTGATCGAGTCGGTATTCCCGAAACTCAACCGCTGCCTGACCGGTTACGACCTGGCGCACCTGCGCGACGAGCACGGGCGTTTCAACCTCAACAGTGTGCTGTGCGGTGCGGAAGGTTCGTTGGGCTACATCGTCGAGGCCAAGCTCAACGTGCTGCCGATTCCCAAGTATTCGGTGTTGGTGAACGTGCGCTACAGCAGCTTCATGGATGCGTTGCGCGACGCTAATGCGTTATTGGCGCACAAACCGTTGTCCATCGAAACCGTGGACTCCAAAGTGTTGATGCTGGCGATGAAAGACATCGTCTGGCACAGCGTCGCCGAGTACTTCCCGACGGACGCCGGGCGCGCGACGCTGGGCATCAACCTGGTGGAGTTCAGCGGGGAAGACCTGGTGGACGTAAATGCTCGCGTGGCGTCGTTCGTGGAGCATCTGCAGGCCGACACGACGATTGAGCGACTGGGCCACACCCTGGCCGAGGGGGCCGAAGCCGTGACCCGCGTATACACCATGCGCAAACGCTCGGTCGGGCTGCTGGGTAACGTCGACGGCGAGGTTCGCCCGCAGCCTTTCGTCGAAGACACCGCCGTGCCGCCGGAGAAACTGGCTGACTACATCGCTGAGTTCCGCGCCTTGCTGGATAGCCATGGCCTGGCCTATGGCATGTTCGGTCACGTCGATGCCGGTGTGTTGCATGTACGTCCGGCGCTGGATATGAAAGATCCGGCCCAGGCCGCTCTGGTCAAGCCGATTTCCGATGCCGTGGCCGAGCTGACCCGGCGTTATGGGGGGCTGCTGTGGGGTGAGCACGGCAAAGGTTTGCGTTCGGAATATGTCCCCGAGTTTTTTGGCGAGCTGTACCCGGCGCTGCAATCGCTCAAGGGGGCGTTCGACCCGCACAATCAGCTCAATCCCGGCAAAATCTGCACTCCGCCGGACGCCGCCCAAGGCTTGCTCAAGGTCAATGAAGTCACGCTGCGTGGTGACCTGGACCGGCAAATCGACGAGCGCGTCTGGCAAAGCTTCGGCTCCGCCGTGCACTGCAACGGTAATGGCGCCTGCTACAACTACGATCCCAACGATGCGATGTGCCCGTCGTGGAAAGCCACCCGTGAACGCCAGCATTCGCCAAAGGGCAGGGCCTCATTGATTCGCGAGTGGTTGCGTCTGCAAGGCGCGGCCAATATCGATGTACTGCAAGCGGCCCGAGGCAAATTGTCGTGGCTGAGCGGGTTGCCAACGCGGTTGCGCAATAACCTGGCGCGCTCGCGTGGCGAGGCGGATTTCTCCCATGAGGTCTACGACGCGATGGCGGGGTGTCTGGCCTGTAAATCCTGTGCGGGACAATGCCCGGTCAAGGTCAACGTGCCGGAATTCCGTTCGCGATTTCTGGAGCTGTACCACGGTCGTTATCAACGCCCGCTGCGCGACTATTTGATCGGCTCGCTGGAGTTCACCCTGCCTTACATGGCCTACGCGCCAGGTGTGTACAACGCGGTGATGAGCTCGAAATGGGTGAGCCGTCTGCTTGAGCGACAGGTCGGTATGCTCGACAGTCCGTTGATCAATCGCCATAACCTGCAGGCCACGCTGACCCGCTGCAAGGTCGCTGTCGCCAGTGTGCCAGCCTTGCGCGAGCTCACTGTCGCGCAACGCGAGCGCAGCGTGGTGCTGGTGCAGGACGCCTTCACCCGGTACTTCGAAACCCCATTGCTGGCGAGCTTCATTCAGTTGGCGCATCAGCTGGGTTATCGGGTGTTTCTGGCGCCCTATAGCCCCAACGGCAAGCCTTTACATGTGCAGGGTTTCCTAGGTGCCTTCGCCAAGGCGGCGATCCGCAACGCCCATCAGCTCAAGGCGCTCGCCGACTGTGGAGTGCCGCTGGTGGGTCTGGACCCGGCGATGACCCTGGTCTACCGCCAGGAATATCAGAAAGTACCGGGGCTCAACGATTGCCCAAAGGTCCTGCTACCCCAGGAATGGCTCTGCGATGCGTTGCCGGAAAATCCGCATCCGGCGACTGATACATTCCGCTTGTTGGCGCACTGCACCGAGAAAACCAATGTCCCGGCCAGCACTTCGCAATGGGAAACCGTTTTTGCCCGGCTCGGGCTCAAGCTGACGACTGAGGCGACCGGCTGCTGCGGCATGTCTGGAACCTACGGTCATGAAGCCCGGAACCAGGACACCTCGCGGACCATTTTCGAGCAGTCATGGGCCGGCAAGCTGGACAAAAAGGGTGAGGCGCTGGCGACGGGATACTCCTGCCGCAGTCAGGTGAAGCGCTTCGCCAACACGCAATTGCGCCATCCACTGGAGGTTGTGTTAGAGCGCATTGTTCAGCCAGTTCGCTGATGCAAACGCTGCGGCTGATTGCACGCAGCATCAATTCCTTGGCGCGGCGCTCCTGCCCGTCGGACAGGGCGCCCACGGGCGCGCCAAGGTGCATTGATGGTCTGGATTCACCTGTCAGGAGTGAGCCGGGTAATCCACGTATCCACGCTGATCGCCACCGAAGAAGGTGCTCGGATCCGGCGCATTGAGCGACAACCCGTCGCGAATTCGCCGTGGCAGATCAGGGTTGGCCAGAAACGGTCTGCCGAACGCGATGATGTCCGCGCGGCCGTCGATCAAGGCCTGTTCCGCCGTCTCGGGGTCGTAGCCACCGGCGATCATCAGCACGCCGTCCCACGCTGCACGCAGTTGGCCGATGATTGCATCCCAGCGCGGATCGAAGTTCTCGTCCTTGACGGTGCCGACGACGGCAGGCTCGACGAGGTGCAGGTAGGCCAGATTCCACTGGTTCAACGAACGCACGATGTGGCCGAACGTAGCTTGCGGCGTCTCATCGCCCATGCCCATGAAGCGTCCCATCGGCGTGAGGCGTACGCCCACGCGCTGCGCACCGACTTCGTCGACGACGGCCGCAACCACTTCCAATAACAGGCGCGCACGGTTTTCCAGGCTGCCGCCGTAGCTATCCTCGCGCTGGTTACTGTTGCTGTTGATGAACTGATCCAACAGATAGCCGTTGCCTGCGTGAATTTCCACGCCATCCATCCCGGCGTTCAGCGCATTGCGCGCGGCCCGGCGGTAGTCGTTGATGATGTCAGCGATCTCCGAGGTTTCCAGTGCCCGCGGAACCGGCACATCGCCCCACACGCCTTTGCCATCCGCGTCGACGATGAACGTCTTGCCCGGCACGGGTAATGCGCTCGGGGCCACCGGGAGGGCGTTGTCGGGCTGAAAGCTTGGGTGCGACACGCGGCCCACGTGCCAGAGTTGCATGAAGATCAAACCGCCGGCCTCGTGCACCTGGCTGCTGACTTCGCGCCAGGCCTGTACCTGCTCATCGCTGTAGATGCCCGGGGTCCAGGCATAGCCCTGGCCCTGTCGGGAGATTTGCGTCGCCTCGGTGATGATCAATGCGGCACTCGCACGCTGACGGTAATACTCGGCGTTCATGGCCGTAGGGACATCGCCCGGTTGCCCGGCACGAGAGCGGGTCAGCGGCGCCATCGCCACTCGGTGCGGGAGTGTGTACGGCCCCAATGCGATGGGTTGGAACAGTTGCTGCGTCATAGAGTTTCTCCAGATTTCGAATAGAGGGAGCAGGGCGGCGATGGACGTTTGGCCAGGCACCGTATGGCCGTAAGTTAATCCGCTGCATGCCGCTTGATAATCCGCATCAGCCTCTACGCTGCATTGCGTGAAACGCAACGCTGCGCAGGGTCAGGACGGTTGCTCCGAGCGGGTCAAAGGAAGGTTCAGCCAGCGTCGGCCGGTAGCGTTCGCCACGGCATTGCCGAGGGCGGCGGCCATCGGTCCCTGGACGATTTCGGCGGCGCCGAGAAACGGCTGTCCCGGCTGGTCGAGCAGGTGCACGTCGACCTTTTTCGGCACCTGCGAAAAGCGCAGGATCGGGTAGCCACTCCAGTCGTAGCTGCGTATGCCCCCGGCGTCATAGGCGACTTTTTCATACAGCGTCCAACTGGTGGACTGCACGATCCCGCCTTCCACCTGGTTGCGCAGGCCATCGGGATTGACGATTTGCCCGACGTCTACCGCCGTGACGACGTGATCGACCTGCACCTCGCCGGTCTGCGGATGTACGCGCAAGCGCACCGCGATCGCGCAATAGCCCATGATGTTTTTGTAGCGGGCAAACGCGAAGCCGATGCCCGCGCCAGGTTCGCTGCTTTTTTGCGGCCAGCCGATGGCGTCGCGCACGCGCTCCACCACGGCCCGCGCCCGGGGATCCGCCAGATGGGCAAGGCGCAAGGCCACCGGATCGCTCCCGGCCCTGGCGGCAAGCTCATCGATGCACGCCTCGATTGCGAAGATGTTGATGTGCGCGCCCAGCGAGCGCATGGCAGAGGTGCGAAACGGCATCTCAGTGACGAAGTTCATGTTGATGCGCGTGGATGCCAGCGTGTACAGCGGCACGGCATTGCGATCGCCGTCGCCTTCAGGTTGAGCGATGGGCACCGAAGGCGCAGAGATGAACGGTCGGGCCAGCAGTCGCGCCGGCAGCAACCGGCCCGCGTTGACGATGCGTTCGTTATGCGGCGTGGTCCACAGTTCATAGTTCCAGTCCTGCAGTCGACCTTGCGCATCAAGATTGGCCTGCACTTCAGTCACCATCGCCGAGCTGTAGGGTTCCCAGAGATTTTCCTGCTCGCGCATCCACTGCACTCGCACCGGCGTGCCCGGTATTCGCATGGCAATCAACGCCGCGTCGGCCGCTGCATCGTCTGCGCCGTTGTGGCCGTAACAACCGGACCCTTCGGTGTGGATACAGCGAACGCGCTCGGGCGGTAGCCGCACCATTTCGGCGATCCCGGCGCGCAGCGGATACACGCCTTGGGTGTGGGTCCAGACGGTGAGGGTGCCGTCTTTGAACCAGGCCACGGCGCAGGACGGGCCGATGGATCCGTGCATCAGGTATTGCTTGGTCACGCGCGCTCGATAGCTCTTGTCGGTCGCCACCTGTGGGGTTCCCTCATGGCTGATCGGGTAGCGGCGTGAAGGCAGGCGCTCGAGCAATGTGTGGATGTCCCGTGACTCGGGTATCGCTTGTCCACCGCTCCAGCGCGCCGATTCATATCCGCTGCGCATGGCCTTGATCGCTTGCCATTCATCACGCGCCACCACGGCAAGGTAATTGCCGTCGCGAATCACCTGCACAACCCCGGACAACGTTTTCATCGACTCCGCGTCGAAGGCTTCCAGCGTGCAGCCGGGACGAGGAGGGCGAATGACCCGAGCGTGCAGCATGCCCGGCAGACGAATGTCCTGAACAAATGCAGGGCCGCCGCTGACTTTTGCCGGAATGTCCAGTCGTTGCAGCGAATGACCGATCAGCTTGAAGCCCGTCGCGGGCATTGCCGGCGATTCGGACTTGGCATAGAGGTGCAGATCGACGTTTTCGACGGCGTCAGCGTAGGACATTCGTTGTCCGGCAGGGCCGTGAATGACGCCTTCCTGCGTCGTCAACAATGGCGGTGCCACCTCCCAGCTGCGCCCGGCCGACTGCAGCAATAACTCACGCACCTGCGCCGCCGCGTTGAACAGCGCGGTGCCGCTGTCGAAAATGCTATGGCTGCCAGCGGTGTAGCCTTCGTTGGGCGTCAGGGCAGTGTCGGCAGTCAGCAGGTTGATCGCCGTCGGCGAAACCTCCAGACGTTCGGCGGCAATTTGCAGCAAGGCTGTTTTGACGCCAGTGCCCAATTCGACCTTGCCGGTGTAGACGGTGATGCCTTCAGGGCCCACGCGAATCCACGCATCGAGGTAGGGATTGGTGCGCAGGCTGCCGGGCAGATCAGGCGCCAGCACCACCGTGCCGAGGGTATCCACTTCGGTGTCGGCCCATGCACGACGCGCTGCCGGCACCAGGGTAAACGCCACCAGCAAGGCGCCTCCACGCAAGAAAGCCCGGCGACTGTGGTCGACTTTTTTCTCCACGGTCATGTCGCGCTCCCGTTTTGCCCGGCCACCAGGCTGATTGCCTCGATAATCCGCAGGTGGGTGCCGCAACGACACAGGTTGCCTGCCATGTGCTCGCGAATGGTCTGCTCGTCCGGGTGCGGATTGCTTTCAAGCAATGACTGCGCGCGCATCAGCATGCCGGCGATGCAGTAGCCGCATTGAGCCGCCTGTTTGTCGATAAAGGCTTTCTGCAAAGGGCCGGGACGTTCAGCAGAACCTAGGCTTTCAACCGTTCGAACCTTCTTGCCCTCAAGGCCCGCGCAGGGCGTCACGCAAGAAAAAACCGGCTTGTCATCGACGATGACCGTACAGGCGCCGCACTGCCCCAAACCACACCCGTACTTGGCGCCGTTCAGCCCCAGATGATTACGCAGCGCATAGAGCAGCGGCATGTCAGGTTCCAGCTCCAAGGCTTGGGCCGAGCCGTTGACGTTGAGCGTGACTTGGGTCATTTCGTCTCCTGACGGATCGCTTCAATAGTGGAAGAAAGCTCTGTCCAGGGTTGGTCAGGCCTGGCTTGCTGGCGCAGGTATGACGCCAGGGCTGCGAGTTGAATGTTGTTCAGGCTGGCGGCAAACGGCGGCATGACCGGTCCGGGCACGCCCGGAATTGCCGGCACGCCTTCGAGCACGGTTTTCAGGAAGTTGCGTGCGCTTGGGGCTTGCAGTGCCGAGGTGCGATCCAGCGCCGGACGCCCGTCGATCTCGCGCATCGGCGCCGCAGGGGCATGACAACCGGCGCAGGCACTGGCGAACAGCAGGGCGCCGCTGGTCTGGTCCAAGGTCTCAACGTTCCCGGCGCCGGGTTGGATTTCGGTGATCGCAGCCTTGGTTTGCAGGCTCAGCAAATACTCGGCAATCGCCTCGGCGTCACTGACCGGCAAGCGAGCCAGACTGAGGCTGACCGGGCGCATCGGGCCCGCGGCTGTGCCGTGCCCGTCCACCACTTCTGCCCGCAGATAGTGGACCAACTGCTCAGTGCTCCACGGGTTTGCGCGACGGGCCATGCCGAGCAGCGAAGGCGCCTCCCAGCCATCCACCTTACCGCCCGCGAGGCTCTCGCCGGACTTCTCGGCACCGATCAGGTTCAACGGTGAATGGCAGCCCGCGCAGTGGCCGGGGCCTTCAACCAGATAACGTCCGCGATTCCACGCTTCAGATTGCTGCGCCACCGGCGTCAGCGGCTTTGCATGCAGGAACAGCAGATTCCAGAACGACACCAGCGGCCGGATGTTCATCGGGAAATTCATGCGGTTTTGCATGGCCGGTGAGTTCACGGCAGGACCGCTCATCAAGTACGCATACGCGTCGGCAATGTCGCCTTCGCTCATGCGCCGGTAGTGCACGTACGGGAAGGCGGGGTATAGGAAGTGGCCATCGCGGGAGATCCCTTCACGCATGTCATGAACAGCTCCTTGAACAACCGGGGAAGGGCGCTGATGGAGAGCCCTGCGCCAAGTGCCCAAGGTTAGAGAAAGCGCAAGCGCCGGAGTATTGCCAGGTCGCGCAATAGCGCATTGCGCCAACAGCAACGCCGGCACCGTTGCGGATGGCGCATCACTCCGTTGCAGGGGGCACGGATTCTCTGCATCGACCCGTGCCCTTAGCCTTGGCATCACTTTCCCGAACTCAACGAGGTGTCATCATGCTCACGGGTAACCCCGCAGCAGCGGCCAAGGCCGAACAGCCTGCTTCACTCTCCGGCCTGATGGTCGCGTTCCTGGCATTTTGCTGCGGCGCGGTCGTGGCCAACCTCTATTACGCCCAGCCGATTGTCGAATTGATCGCGCCACAGATCGGCCTGTCCAGCGCCAATGCCAGCCTGATCGTTTCACTCACACAGTTTGGTTATGCGCTGGGTCTGCTGTTGCTGGTGCCGCTGGCCGACCTGATGGAAAACCGGCGTCTGGTCGTGGGTTTCACCCTCGCGGCGAGCGTTACGCTGTTGTGTGCCGGGCTGACGCACTCGCCGTCGATGTTCCTCGTGTTTTCATTGCTGATCGGCCTTACTTCGGTTGCGGTGCAGATTCTGGTGCCACTGGCGGCGCATCTGGCACCCGAAGCCACGCGAGGTCGTGTGGTGGGAAATATCATGAGCGGGCTGCTGTTGGGCATTCTGTTGTCGCGTCCGCTGTCCAGCCTGTTGGTGGAAGTGTTCGGCTGGCGCGGGGTGTTTTACAGCGCGGCGGCACTGATGGCCGTCATCGCCCTGATCACCGCGGCTGCGCTGCCGCGCCGTGTGCCGACGCATCAGGCGACTTATGCCGCGCTGATCGGCTCGGTGTTTACCCTGGCTCGTCGCCATCCGGTGCTGCGTCAACGTTCGTTGTATCAGGGGTTATTGTTCGCCAGCTTCAGCCTGTTCTGGACGCTTGCACCGATTGAGCTGATGCGTCACCACGGTTTCAGCCAGGCGCAGGTGGCGATTTTTGCCCTGGTCGGAGCGGTAGGTGCAGTCGCTGCGCCGATTGCCGGGCGCTTGGCCGATGCCGGCCACGGCCACCGCGGAACACGGGTCGCACTGCTGCTGGCACCGGTTTCATTGTTGATCGCTGCGCTGCCCGGCAGCAGCTACCTGTGGCTGGTGGTGTGTGCGGTGCTGCTGGATTTCGCCGTGCAACTGAACATGGTGCTGGGCCAGCGCGAGGTGTACGCCATCGACCCGCACAGCCGGGCACGACTCAACGCCGTGTACATGACCAGTATCTTCGTTGGCGGTGCCTTGGGATCGCTGGTGGCGAGCCCGCTCTACGAGCACTTCG
The DNA here is from genome assembly GCF_056396965.1 of Pseudomonas sp. 05N434. Lineage (NCBI taxonomy): Bacteria > Pseudomonadati > Pseudomonadota > Gammaproteobacteria > Pseudomonadales > Pseudomonadaceae > Pseudomonas > Pseudomonas sp. 05N434. The sequence goes on along the minus strand of NZ_JBFTMK010000203.1, from coordinate 383 downwards.
GCTGGAACCTGTCTGCCGCGTCGGTGGCATTGCTCCCGACCCTGGCTTTGGTGATGTTCCTCGGCCGCAAGGCCAATGCCTGAGCGCCGGGTGTGGGGGAGTCCGGTGAAGCACGGTCATACAAGACGGCTGGCGAACGGTGATGCACTATCATCACCGTTTCTTTTTGACCGGATTCCGCTTATGGACAAGTTGCTGGCACTGAAGATGTTTGTTGAAACCGTGCGTTGCGGCGGTTATTCCTCCGCGGCGCGCAAGCTCGGCATCTCGACGTCTTCGGTCACTCGCCAGGTGGCGGGGCTGGAAAACGAGCTGGGCGCCAGCCTGCTCAACCGCACGACACGCAACACCAGCGTGACCGTCGCCGGGCAAACCCATTTCGA
>NZ_JBFTMK010000202.1:0-7928 GCF_056396965.1 Pseudomonas sp. 05N434 | reverse complement strand
GAACTCGCCACGTTCGTCGTCGCCCATGTACACCACGGCGCGACCGTCGTTGGTTTCGGCCAGGGCAGCGTTTTCATGTTTGAAGCGGCCCAGCGCGGTGCGTTTGACCGGCGTCGATTGCGGATCGAACGGGTCGATTTCCACCACCCAGCCGTGGCGGTTGAGTTCGTTGGGATTCTTCGCCAGGTCGAAGCGTGGATCGTGTTGATGCCAGTTGATGTCTTTGCTGGTTGCCACTGCGCCGTAGCGTTTCTGCGCGGCGTCGAATTTTTGCTCGGCATTGCTGCTGCCGAAGCAGTCGGTGAAGTTCTCTTCGCAGGTCAGATAAGTGCCCCATGGCGTTTTGCCGTTGGCGCAATTCTGGAAGGTGCCGAGGACTTTCTTGCCGTGTTTGTCGGCACTGGTTTTCAGCAGGTCGTGACCTGCTGCGGGGCCGCTCAGTTTGATGGGCGCATTACCGTGAATGCGCCGGTTGTAGCGCGAGCCCTGGACGAACTGCCACTGGCCGTTCTTGCGCTGCACTTCGATCACTGACACGCCTTCGCAGGCCAGGGCCTTGCGCACATCTTCCGCCGATTGCGGCATGCCGCCGTGGGGGTAGAGGTAGCGGTAATTGGTGTATTCGTTGTTGATCGCCATCAGCGCCCGGTCTTTGTCACCGGGGAATTCGAACAGGCTCATGCCATCGTTGTTGTCGCCGAACTGGACTTCCTGCGCCTGGGCCGTGCCGTTACCGCTAGGGTCGAATGCCGGGCCATTCTTTTGCAGAGGCTGACCCCAGCTAATCAAAACCGAGGACTTGTAGCCCGGCGGCAGGGTGATGGTATCGGTGGTGGCGGCGGCAATGCTGTCGAAGCCCAACAGCTTGCTGGAACCGGCGCTGACGCTGGCGGCCAGCACGCTGCGACTCAGCAGGTTGCCACCGAGAAACATCGCCGCACCGCAGAGGGCGCCGGCGCTGATGAAGCCACGACGGCTGAGGCCGACCATTTTTTCGAGGTCGGTGGGTTGGTTGTCTTCTAATAGGCTCACATCAGGCTCCCTGCGGGTTTTTGCAGCCACCTTAAGGGCGGTTGATGAAGCTTTTGTTGCAGCGCCTGCAGGCTAGAGCGGTGTACCCAGCAGGATGTTCGATGGCGCGAACTGCACCTGCACCGGTTTACCGGCGGCAAGCCCGAGGTTTTTCAGGTGCAGCGGCTCGGCCAGGGCGCAAAGTGTCTGGCCATTGGGCAGGCCGATGCGCACTTCGCTGGGGCTGTCTTCAGCGTCGAGGATTTCTTCGATCGTGCCCTTCAGGCAATTGTTGCCATGTGTTGCAGCTTGATCGATGCCAAGCAGTTCCAGCCAACCGGCCTTGATCAGTGCGACCACTTCGGTACCCGTTTCCAGCTCCAGGCGCAGGGTGCTGTCGTGAGTGATCTGCGCGTCAATGAGCAAGCCTTCGGCCAGTTCAAGGCGGATCCGGTCGTTGCGCCCCTGTGCATCGATCGCCACGACCTTGCCGTGCAATTGATTGCGCGCGCTGGTTCTGAGCATCAGCCGACCGAGCAAGTCCAGGTCGCTGGCCTCTTCGGCGGCTTCCAGAACCTGAGCCTGCAACGCTTGCAGCTTTTGATACAGGCGCAACACGCGCTCGCCTTCGCTGGACAATTTGGCGCCACCGCCGCCCTTGCCACCAACGCTGCGCTCCACCAGTGGTTTCTGCGCGAGGTTGTTCAGCTCGTCGATGGCGTCCCACGCGGCCTTGTAACTCAGGCCGGCGCTTTTTGCGGCGCGGGTGATCGAGCCCTGTTCGGCGATGTGTTGCAGCAACGCGATGCGCTGCGGACGACGGACAATGTGCTGGGACAACAACGTAGGCAAGGACATGGCAAGGCGCTTTGGGCTGTGGCGATGGATGGGACGTTGGCGACTTGGCGTGCGGGAGTCAAGTCAGGCCCCATCGCCAGGTTTGGGGGTACGGGCCAGGCAGTAGACGTCGACCCGCGTCGCACCCGCCGCCATTAACAGCCGGGCCAGGGCCTGTGCGGTGGCGCCGGTGGTCAGCACATCGTCCACCAGTGCGAAGTGGCGACCTTTGACCGAAGCCTCGGGCGCCAGGGCGAAGGCGTGGCGCAGGTTCTTTTTACGTGCATCGGCATTAAGGTCTTGTTGCGCGCTGGTGTCCTGAGTCCTCACCAATAGCGTTTCATCACAAAGAATGTCGAGGCCGGCGCTGAGCCAGCGGGCGAGCATCGCCGCTTGGTTGAAACCCCGCTGTCGCAGCCGCTTGGGGGCCAGCGGTACCGGTATCAGCACGTCGGGCCGATCCAGATCTTCATCGAAGCGATGTTGCAGGAACTGGGCAAGAAGTTCGGCGAGCAGGCGGCCAAGCGGCCATTTTGCGCTGTGCTTGAAGCGGGTGATCAAACTGTCGACGGGAAAGCTGTAAGTCCAGGGCGCGGCGACTCGCTCGAAGGCTGGCGGTTGTTTCAGGCATTGGACGCACGTCAGGCCGGTGGCGGGCAAGGGCAGGGCGCAGGTATGGCATTGGTCGCCCAGCCAGGGCAGCTCGGTTTCGCAGGCCATGCAGATCGGTATGGTGTCGTCCGCGACCTCTGAGCAGAGCAAACAGGATTGTTTGTTTTTTAACCAGATGTAAACCGGTCCTTCGTATCGTGGTTGACAGTGCATGAGTCTTCCTTAAATATGCCGAACATCCGTGTCGCGTCTGTGGGTATTCCATTCCCCAGTCGCTTGCCAAGCATAACCAAGGAATCGCCCATGAGCGCCAGCACCACTGCCACCCTGCGTCACGACTGGTCTTTGGCTGAAGTCAAAGCACTCTTCGTTCAGCCATTCAATGACCTGCTGTTCCAGGCGCAGACGGTGCACCGCGCGCATTTCGACGCCAATCGCGTCCAGGTTTCCACCCTGCTGTCGATCAAGACCGGCGCGTGCCCTGAAGATTGCAAATATTGTCCGCAGTCGGGTCACTACAACACTGGCCTGGAAAAAGAAAAGCTGATGGAAGTGCAGAAGGTCCTCGAAGAGGCTGCTCGCGCCAAGGCGATCGGTTCGACCCGTTTCTGCATGGGCGCGGCGTGGAAACACCCGTCGGCCAAAGACATGCCTTACGTGCTGGAGATGGTCAAAGGCGTGAAAGCCATGGGCCTGGAAACCTGCATGACCCTTGGTCGTCTCGATCAGGACCAGACCGTCGCCCTGGCCGAAGCCGGCCTGGACTACTACAACCACAACCTCGACACCTCGCCGGAGTTCTACGGCAGCATCATTACCACCCGCACTTACAGCGAGCGCCTGCAAACCCTGGCCTACGTGCGTGATTCGGGGATGAAGATCTGCTCCGGCGGCATTCTCGGCATGGGCGAGTCCCTCGACGACCGCGCCAACCTGCTGATCCAGCTGGCCAACCTGCCAGAGCATCCAGAGTCGGTGCCGATCAACATGTTGGTGAAAGTCGCCGGCACGCCGCTGGAAAATGCCGACGACGTCGATCCGTTCGACTTCATCCGCATGCTCGCCGTTGCACGCATCCTGATGCCGAAATCCCACGTACGCCTGTCCGCCGGTCGCGAAGCGATGAACGAGCAGATGCAGGCTCTGGCGTTCTTTGCCGGCGCCAACTCGATTTTCTACGGCGAAAAACTGCTGACCACCGCCAACCCGCAGGCAGACAAGGACATGCAACTGTTCTCGCGTCTGGGCATCCTGCCGGAAGCCCGCGAAGAGCACGCCGACGAAGTGCATCAGGCCGCCATCGAACAGGCACTGGTGGAGCAGAAGAGCAGCGAGCAGTTCTATAACGCTGCTGTTTAACCCACGCAAAACCCTGTAGGAGCCTGCTTGCTGGCGATAGCATCACCACGGTCTGTCTGATGACCGTGGTGATGCTATCGCCAGCAAGCAGGCTCCTACACTCTGATCTTCGAGGCCTGCATGTCTTTCGATCTCGCCGCACGCCTTGCTGCCCGTCGTGCCGAAAACCTTTATCGCCAGCGCCCGCTTCTTGAAAGCCCTCAAGGCCCGGAAGTGGTGGTCGATGGTCAGCCATTGCTGGCGTTCTGTAACAACGATTACCTGGGCCTGGCCAATCACCCGCAAGTGATCGAAGCCTGGCGCGCCGGCGCGTCTCGTTGGGGCGTGGGCGGTGGTGCTTCGCATCTGGTGATTGGCCACAGCGGCCCGCATCACGCGCTGGAAGAAGCCCTTGCCGAATTCACCGGCCGTCCGCGCGCATTGCTGTTCACCACCGGCTACATGGCCAACCTCGGCGCGGTCACCGCATTGGTCGGGCAGGGCGATACGGTGCTGGAAGACCGGCTCAATCACGCGTCGTTGCTGGATGCCGGTTTGCTGTCCGGTGCGCGTTTCAATCGCTATCTGCATAACGATGCGGCCAGTCTGGCCAACCGCCTTGAGAAGGCCACCGGCAATACGCTGGTGGTCACCGACGGCGTGTTCAGCATGGACGGTGACATCGCCGATCTGCCGGCGCTGGCGCGGGAAGCCAAGGCCAAAGGTGCCTGGTTGATGGTCGATGACGCTCACGGCTTTGGTCCGCTGGGCGCCAATGGCGGTGGGGCCGTCGAGCATTTCGGCCTGAGTCAGGAGGACGTGCCGGTGTTGGTTGGCACCCTCGGCAAGGCGTTCGGTACGGCCGGTGCTTTTGTGGCTGGCAGTGAGGAGTTGATCGAGAGCCTGATCCAGTTCGCTCGCCCCTACATCTACACCACCAGCCAGCCGCCGGCACTGGCCTGCGCGACGCTTAAAAGCCTGGAATTGTTGCGCAGCGAACACTGGCGACGTGAGCATTTGCAGGCGCTGATTCGCCAGTTCCGCCAAGGCGCCGAGCAGATTGGCCTGGAGTTGATGGACAGCTTCACGCCGATCCAGCCGATCATGATTGGCGATGCCGGGCGTGCGGTCCGGCTGTCGCAGATGCTGCGTGAGCGTGGCCTGATGGTGACCGCGATCCGTCCACCGACCGTGCCCGCCGGCAGCGCCCGCTTGCGCGTTACCCTAACTGCCGCTCACAGCGAGGCGCAGGTGCAGCTATTGTTAAATGGACTGGCCGATTGTTTTCAACAACTGGGACCGGAGCCAAGCCATGCGTGATCGTCTGATTCTGCTGCCGGGCTGGGGTCTCGGGATTTCTCCGCTGGAACCCTTGGCGGCTGCCTTGCAAGGCCTGGATGAGCATCTGCGCGTCGAAATCGAACCACTGCCGGAACTGGAATCGAGCAACCTTGAAGAATGGCTCGATGAACTGGATTCGACGCTGCCCCAGGATGCCTGGCTAGGTGGTTGGTCATTGGGCGGCATGCTGGCATCCGAATTGGCGGCGAAGCGCGGTGACCGTTGCTGCGGTTTGGTGACCCTGGCGAGTAACCCTTCTTTTGTCGCCCATGAGCAGTGGTCGAGCGGGATGCCTGGCGAGACCTTCGACGCGTTTCTGGCCGGTTGCAAAGCCGATCCGGGCATGACGTTGAAACGTTTCTCGCTGCTGTGCACCCAAGGTGCCGCAGACCCGCGCGGGCTATCGCGGCTGTTGCTCGCTGGCGCACCGCTTTCGTCTCCATCGGTGCTGATGAGCGGCCTGGAGTTGCTTGCACAGCTGGATACCCGGCAAGCGTTGCAGGCGTTTCGCGGTCCGCAATTGCACTTGTTCGGTGGTCTCGACGGATTGGTCCCGGCCGAAGCGGCGGGGGATTTGCTGGCGCTGCTGCCGGATGTCGAAATCGGTCTGATTGAACAGGCCAGCCACGCGTTTCTTCTGGAAGACCCCCACGGTGTGGCGGGGGCGATTCAGGCCTTTTTGCATGAGTCCGGTGATGACTGATTTGTCCTTTCCCAACCTGCCCGGCGGCTTGCCCGATAAACGCCAGGTAGCGGCGTCCTTTTCCCGAGCGGCGGCGAGCTACGACAGCGTGGCCGAATTGCAGCGCGACGTTGGCAATGAATTGTTGCGTCGCTTGCCGGAGGATTTTGTCCCGGGTCGATGGCTGGACATGGGTTGTGGCACCGGGTATTTCAGCCGTGCGCTCGGTGAGCGTTTTCCTACCGGCAACGGGCTGGCCCTTGATATCGCAGAGGGGATGCTCAATCACGCCCGTCCCTTGGGCGGCGCCAACCATTTCATCGCCGGTGATGCCGAACGCTTGCCGTTGCAGGATTCGACCTGCGACCTGGTCTTCTCCAGCCTGGCGGTGCAATGGTGCGCGGATTTCGCCTCGGTGCTCAACGAAGCGTATCGGGTGCTGAAACCGGGCGGTATTTTCGCGTTTGCTAGTCTGTGTGTAGGCACGCTGTACGAATTGCGCGACAGCTGGCGTCAGGTGGATGGCATGGTGCACGTCAACCGCTTCCGCGAGTTCGGTGTTTACCAGCAGCTTTGCGCGGGCAGTGGCTTGAAGGTCATCAGCCTTGAAACACATCCACATGTGTTGCATTACCCCGATGTCCGCAGCCTGACCCATGAGCTCAAGGCACTCGGGGCGCATAACCTGAACCCCGGTCGGCCGGGCGGTTTGACCGGCAGGGCGCGAATCCTCGGCTTGATCGAGGCTTACGAGCAGTTTCGTCAGGCACAGGGACTGCCGGCGACTTATCAAGTGGTTTACGCCGTGCTGGAGAAACCCTTATGAGCGCAGCCTATTTCATCACCGGTACTGACACCGATGTCGGCAAGACCACCGTCGCCGCAGGTTTGCTGCATGCCGCGCGATTGTCAGGCTTGAGCACAGCGGCGGGTAAGCCGGTAGCCTCCGGGTGTGAGCTGACGCCCAAGGGATTACGCAACGCCGACGCACTGGCACTGCTGGCCGAATGCTCGATACCGTTGACCTACGATCAGGTCAATCCGGTCGCGTTCGAGCCGGCGATCGCACCGCATCTGGCAGCGCGGGAGGCTGGCGTGGCGCTGACCGTGCAATCGTTGCTGGCACCAATGCGGCAGGTTCTCGATCTGCAGGCGGACTTCACCTTGATCGAAGGCGCTGGCGGCTGGCGAGTGCCGTTGGCGGATCAAGACAATCTGTCAGACCTGGCCATGGCGCTGGATCTGCCGGTAATCCTGGTGGTTGGTGTGCGCCTGGGCTGCATCAACCATGCGCTGCTGACGGCTGAGGCAATTGCTCGGGATGGTTTGCAGTTGGCGGGGTGGGTGGCGAACATCATCGATCCGAAGACCTCGCGCCTGGAAGAAAACCTGGCGACGCTGGCCGAGCGCATTCCCGCGCCGTGCCTGGGGCGGGTGCCGAAACTCAAGTCGGTGACGGCCGAAGCGGTGGCCGAACATCTACAGCTGGATCTGCTGGACTGACGTTTCTGGCGTGGGTTTTACCTATGATAAGGCACTGTGCCATTAGTGTTTTTGTCGGGCCTTTTAGCGGCGTGTCTGGTTCAATGGCCGCTGTTGATCCTTTGTAGGACGAGTTCTCCCATGGAAATCTCAGGAAACACCGCTTTCTATGCCGGTCTGAGCACTATTCAGACAGGGCAGAGCCGCGTCGATCAGGCTTCGGGGCAAATCGCCAACAACACCATCGAGCGTTCGGTCACCAGTCAGTCCTCCGAGGTTCAGGTCGATCGTCTGCGCTCGGTAGACCGCAGCCAGCAATCGGATCTGGCCAGCAATGTGGTCGAGATGTCTCAAGGCAAGTTCCAGGTGGAACTTGGCGTCAAAGTCGCCAAGGCCTCCGATGAAATGCTCGGTACGTTGATCGATACCTTCGCCTGATTCCTCATTGAATTCACTACCCCAGCGCCGCGCCTGTTCGCGGCGTTTTTCTGCGTAAGTCCTTCTCCCTCAACTAATCTCTCCTACATGACGTGTTGCTCAATCAACGACGTTGCGCCACTGCGCGCCCAAGATTTTCATAGATCGAAGACGAACGGCAAAAGATCGGCGCTTGACAAGGTTTGGG